>JAFQMU010000102.1 GCA_017421085.1 Desulfovibrionaceae bacterium
GACGGATAAACCTTTACTGCGGCGTCAGGATTTGAGCTGGTCTGAGCGGTTTGCGCTGCTGGAGAGGGCTGCACGGCCGCCGGGGCGATGCGGGCCTGACCGGGGCTGGTTTCTACCACTTCTCCCTGGGCGGGTGTGTTCCGGGCGGCCGCCGGGGCTGTTTCTCTGAGCAGATATTTGGGCGGAGGCGGAATGCTGATATCAGGATGCTTTGACTCAACGGCGCTGAGACGCCCCGCTTCCCAAGCGTTCAGGCTCTCCTGCTTGGCCTGAAAGTTATACTGTTCATTTTCCAGGGCGGCAATGCGCTCTTCAAGTCTGCTCACCTGAGAAGATGTGCCGGAACATGCGGGAAGAATCAACAGTGAAACACCAATTACCGCCGGAATAAGAGATGAATAGCGCATAGCCCACCTTTGTTTCATTAATGTTTGAGGTGAGTATACGCGCTTGTCCGGAAAAAGCAATGCGCCTGTCTGGCGCTCACCCCCAGCCGGAGAAACTTCGGAGTGTTAAAAGGTCTGGGTGCGCACTTTGCTCCGGGGCACAGCCTGCAGTATTTACGGCAACCTGTATAATTTTATTGTAGGCTTGGGGCGATATCCGGACTTTTGCTTCGCCATGTTTAAAGCAGAAACGCCGGGTTGCCGCAGTATTGTCCTGTCTCAGGCGACTTTTCCGCAGTTTCTTTGTGAAAAAGGGCAACGGTTCCGGGAGAAAACGCCCTAATGGGCGGCATCCCAGTTTTCGGCCATTCCCCATTCCACCAGCAGGGGTACGCTCAGGGGCGCGCCGTTTACTGCGACCCGGCTCATCAGCTCGGCCAGGCGTTCTCCCGCTCTGGAAGCGTTGGCAATGGGCGCTTCCACCACCAGTTCGTCATGCACCTGCAAGATGAGCTGCGCCCCCATGCTGTTCAGCAGCTCATCATTATTTACTGTGAGCATGGCAATTTTGATGATGTCAGCGGCGCTGCCTTGAATTACTGTGTTCACAGCCTGTCGTCTGGCCTGCGAAATGGCCTGGGCGTTTGCCGAGTTGATGTCGGCAATAAAGCGGCGGCGCCCGGCCATGGTGGTGACAAATCCGTCTTTTTCCGCCTGCCTGATAATCTGGTCATAGCAGTTTTTCAGGGTGGAGAGCTTGGCGTAGTAGCGGGTGATGAAATCTTTGGCCTCGTGCATGGGAATTTTCAGCTCCCGGGCCAGTTTCTGCGCCCCCATGCCGTAAATTATCCCGAAGTTGATGGTTTTGGCATTGCGCCGTTCGTCCGGGCTGATTTCTTCCGCCGCTTTTTCATAAAGCAGGGCGGCGGTGCTGCGGTGAATGTCTTCCCCATTGCGGAAGGCCTCCAGCAGAGCCGGATCCTGCGATATGTGGGCCAGCACTCTCAGCTCAATCTGGGAATAATCGGCTGATATGAGCAGCTTTCCGGGGTCGGCTACAAAGCATGAACGCATGCGACCGCCCAGTTTTCCCCGGATGGGGATATTCTGCAAATTGGGGTTGCTCGATGAAAGCCGCCCGGTAGCTGTGGCCAGCTGGTTGAAGGAGCTGTGAATGCGCTCTCCTGTGTCAACCAGCTGGGGAAAAGGCTCCAGATAGGTTGAGCGCATTTTTTCCAGTTTGCGGAATTCCAGAATAGTTTCGATAATGGGGTGCCTTCCTTCCAGTTTCTCAAGGGCTTCCTGCGAAGTGGAGAGCGCGCCGCCCCGGGTTTTTCCTGCCTTGGGGAGGGCCAGACGCTCAAAGAGAATATGCTGGAGCTGCTGCGATGAGCGGATGTTGAACTGCTCGCCCGCCTGTTCATATATCTTTTGAGTGAGTTGTTCCAGCTCTGCCTGCACTTCTCCCAGAAAGTCGGCGAAGGCTTCCAGGTCAAGACGAATGCCCCGGCTCTGCATCCGGGCCAGCACGGGAATCAGCGGCAGCTCCAGCTCATGCAGAAGCGGGGCGAGCCCGTTCTTTTCCAGACGGGGCGACAGCAGGCGGTGTACGCCCAGGGCCAGAAGCGCGGGGGCGTCAGGTGAGATTTTAACATTGTGGGCAAAGCGTGCAGCCAGATATTCCCAGGAATAGTCGCGTTCTTCAGGGTTGAGCAGGTAGGCGGCAAGCCCCAGGTCAAACCAGCGTTCAATTTTTCGCCAGTCAGGGCATGAAAGCAGTAAGTTTTTCAGATCAGGAGTAATGAGCAGAGCGGCCTGTTTCAGGGTCTCTGTCAGGCCTGGAGGCGGAACGGGGATGAGGTGCGAGCCGGTGGCTCCCGCTGCGCTTGCCGGTTCAGGCCCGCCCGTTACGGGAATGGCATATTCCCTGTCATCCACTGCAATTCTCCATTCGCCAGGTTTAAACAGGATTGCCGCCACTTTTCCGTTAAGCGCAGGCAAAGCGCCGGGTAAATCCGCTTCATTCAGAATGACGGGAGAAGGCGCAGGCAGCTCGGCGAAAGAGTCTTCCGCCGCCCCTTCGGCAAAGAGGCTGATTTGCCTGGTTGCAGTTTGTCTGGCAGGGGAAATACCCTGCGCTTTTGGGGTTGCGGAAGGAGCTTCTTCCGCCGCCTCAGGATTTTTTTGGGTGGAATCATCAGCTGCCGGAGAGGGGGGAAGCTGGTGAGCTGCTGCTTCCGGCATTTTCCCGGCGGCAAACTGACGGACCAGCTGCTTGGCGGGCGGCATCAGAGAGAATAGTTCAAACTGTTCAAACAATTCTGCCAGGGCGTTCAGGTCGGGTTCATGTCTGGCGAGCTCGCTCAGGCCGATATCCGGGCAGCAGTCGACAGACAGGCGGGTCAGCTCTCTGTAGGTGAACAGCAGGGAGAGATTGTTTTTAAATTTTTCCTGTAATTTCTGGGGGAGATTTGCGATACCTTCCTTAATTTTTTCCAGAGTAGGAAAGTCCGCAAATATTTTGGCCGCAGTTTTGGGCCCCACCCCGGGAATGCCGGGGATATTATCGCTGGAATCGCCGATTACCGCCTGAAAATCCGGCCACTGCTCCGGCTTAAGCCCGGTTTCCTGCTCAAAGTCGGCCAGAGTGGTGATTTTTTCGTCTTTGGAAGCCGGATCCCAGAGCAGTACACTGGGTGAGAGGCACTGCTTCAAATCTTTGTCGGCCCCGATAATTACAACCGGACGCTCATATTGAAGGCGGGCGGCCAGACTGGCAATGCAGTCATCGGCCTCGCAGTTTTCAGAAACTATCAGGCGCAGGCCAAGACCGCGCACCAGGCTCTGCACCGGTTCTATCTGACTGACCAGATCTTCCGGGGTGGCGCTGCGCTGCGCCTTGTATTCGGGAAAAAGCTGATGCCGGAAGTGGGGGCCTTTCCCATCCATGATGAAGGCAAAGTGCGCGGGCTGCTCTGACTTCAGAATTTTTATCAGCAGTCTGCCCAGAAGATAGACGGCCCCGCTGGGGCGACCGTCGGAGCTTTGCATATTTCCCCCGGCATAAAATGAGCGGAAAAGAAA
>JAFQMU010000103.1 GCA_017421085.1 Desulfovibrionaceae bacterium
CTCTTTGTTTAAGCAGAAACATAATTCGCATCAGCTGTTGATTTTAAGATTTCGCAAAACTGCCAGGCGAGGATCAAGAATTTCACCCTCACATGAGCAGGCTTCCAAATTAAGATTCTTACCGCACTGGGGGCAAAAGCCGCGGCAATCAGGTTTGCAAAGCACCTTTATCGGCAAGGCGAGCACCAGCTCCTGCCAGAGCAGGGCCGCCAGGTTTATTTCCATTCCGCCTCTCACGTCCGCCATTTCCCGGATAACCTCTTCATCAACATCAGGGTCAATGTCCAGCCCATCTCTCTGATGCGCTTCCTCAAGCTTTCTGTCCTGACGATCTTCGTTGCGCCGCCGCCCCTTGTCATGAGTCTTTCCAGGCGCCAAATCGGTCAAACGCTTAAAGTGCCCTCCCGGGTAAGGCTCAAATGTATCGAAAACCTGATTAATGACAATATCCACCCCCTCAGTGCAGCGCGAACAGGCCAGATGCATGGTTCCCATCAGCTTTCCCCGCACAAGGCAGCCGTCTTCCTGAGGGAGTACAAATAACTCGCCTGAAAAATCGGAACCGATCTGCCCGGCCATGTCAAACTCGACCAGGTTATCAGCCCAGATTTCGGGCCATACAGAAGAATCTTCAATCTTCAGAGTTTCGCCCTCCGGGTTTATTGCATTTACAGGAAACCAGGTAAGCTTCATCGGCATCTCCCTCAATATTTGATTAGTTTAATGCGCACTTGTGCCCCCATTTTTCTTTATTGTCAAGAAGCCGCCTTTAAGCCCGACAGCCCCTGCTGAAATATATAAAAATTTTCCAGCCCCTTGCATTTTTTCTGCAAACAGGTTAATAAGACCAACTCATGCAGACAGGCTGCAAATTCGCGTCACCTGAATGATATATGCCTGCTTGATGGCAGTACTGATAAATTTAAATGATGGAGGAAGCCACCATGGCCCAGCAATGCGATTTGTGCGGTAAAACTCCGCAGACCGGCAATTTGGTCAGCCACTCTAACAGAAAAACAAAACGCGTGTTCAATCCCAACCTGCAGAAAGTGCGTCATCAGTGCCCCGATGGACAGGTGCTGACCATTTCTGCTTGCACCCGTTGCATTCGCAGTGGCTATGTTGTTAAGCCCATGGCCAGAAATGTGGCTGACAGCTGATAATAGCTGAAGATTTAATAAAAGCTCCTGTTGAGTTTTCCATGGAAAATTTAACAGGAGCTTTATTGCGTCTTAAATTGAATCACAGGCTCACAGGCTTTCAGGAACAGGCTTCTCTACTTTATTTTTCAATTTATTCACTTCTCAGCTTCCCGGCTGCGGCTTAAATACATTACATAACCGGATTCCTCAATAATTTCCAACCGTCCATCTTCGCCTATCCTCAGAATGGTGGTTTCGTAGCCGCTCACAGGTCTTATTTTCATCACCCCAGGCCCCCGCTCAACCAGATTGAAATAATCTATTTCCGTATGTTCGCCAAATACAGCCATTTCCATCTGGTACATCTCAGTGTCTATTGTAAGATAAGTATTATTTAAAAACTTTTCACGAAACGCCTGCGCTTCAACCGTGTCGCCCCGCCCTTCCGGAGGCATAAACTCAAGCAAAAGGCGGTCTTCAAAATACCATCTTCCATCAAACTCAGAAGCAAAGGCCAGACAGGGAAGGCACAGGCAAGCCGCCATGATAATGAATAATTTTTTTATTTTAGACATAAAACCCTCTTAAGCTAAGCTTAAGCCAAACCAGATGCAGTTGCAAGCCTGCATATACGCTGGACATATGCAAGTATAGATATTATTATATTATGACATATATCTATATATGAGGTGAACAATGCCATCAACCCAAAAAGGCGCAATCTCTTTCGGATTGGTTTATATACCTGTGGAAATACACGCAGCCACACAGAAAATGATATTCGCTTCAACCAGCTCAACAAAGAGAATATGTCCAGAATTAAATATAAAAAAGTAGACGCTGTAACCGGCAAGGAGGTAGATAATGAAAACATTGTCAAAGGCTATCAATATGAAAAAGACAGCTATGTAGTGATTAAAGATGAGGAATTTGAAAAAATCAAAACAGAAAAAGACAGAACCATCCAGATTTTACAGTTCAGTGACCTGCATGAAATCCCCACTTTATATTTTGACCGGGCCTACTATGTGCTCAGCGAAAAAGGCGGTGAGCGGGCCTTTAACCTTCTGCGCCGCGCAATGTCTGAAGAGAATAAGGTTGCTATAGGCAGAACTGTACTCGGCAATTCTGAAACCATGCTCACCCTTCTGCCCCAAAAGAATGCGCTTCTCATGGAAACAATGTTCTTCTACGATGAAATAAAACCGCTTCCTCGAACAGCAACCCCTGCGGAACCAACGGCTGATGAATTGAAAATGGCCCGCCTCCTGATCAGCGATATGGACAGACCGTTTGAACCCGCAAACTATCAGGACGAGTACCTGAAACGCCTGGAAAGCCTTATTGCCCTTAAAATTGAAGGTGGAGAAGTAAAGGCGGTAAAACAGAACCAGCCGGGAAAAATCATCAACCTTATGGATGCTCTCAAAGCCAGCATTGAGCAAAACAAGACGGAGCGCAGAAAAAACCGGAAAAACACCGCTAAACGCATGGCTGGCTGATATGGATATTTTCGATGGCAAACTGGCTGCCCCCATGTTGATTGGGAAACAGGCGGAAGCCTTTGACGATCCCAACTACATCTTTGAGTTAAAGTTGGATGGCGGCCGCTATATGGGGTATTTTACACAAAACAGCATGGAGCTGCTCAGCAAGAGAAATGTGCCCGCTCAATTCGCCTACCCTGAGTTCAGCGGTCTTGCCAGCCGGGTGCATGCCCAAAAATGTATACTGGATGGAGAAATCATGGTCATGCAGGACGGGGCTCCCGACTTCAGCGCCTATGCCCGCCGCGCCCTGATAAAAGACAGGCTGAAAGCGGAAATCGCAGGCAGAAATCATCCTGCCGTATATGTAGTTTATGATATCATATATAAAGATGGTCATGATCTGCGCTGTCTCCCTCTGATGCAGCGTCTGAAAATTCTGTCCGCCACGGTGGAAGAAAACGACTTTATTAGTATTTCCAGATACATAGAAGAGAAAGGTACGCAATTCTTCCGGCTTGTGCAACAAATGGGCATGGAAGGAGTTGTGGCCAAGCGCAAAGACAGCATCTACAAATGTGGAGTTCGCAGCAAAGACTGGGTGAAGATTAAAAACTGGCTTGATGAAGACTTTATAATCGGAGGATACGCCCGCAGCTCCGCACATGCAGCCAGTCTGCTCATTGGGCAGTTCAATGCGGGAAAGCTGATTTATCTGGGCCGGGTAAGCATTGCCAAAAGCAATCCCGATTTTTTGCTTATCAGCCAATGGCCTCCTGTAAAAACATCACCTTTTAAACAACTCAAAAAACATAACGCTGAAGAAGAAAGCATTATCTGGCTTAAACCGGGGCTGGTGTGCAAAGTGGAGTTTGCAGACTATACCCGAAGCGGTGGGCTGCGCCAGCCGACATTCAGAGGTCTGCGCTTTGACCGCAGCCCGGAAGAAGTTACTCTGACCATACCCGACAAGGAAGACTAAATGAACAGAATGTTGAAAAAAATGAGCAATTACCTGCAGGAGTGGGAAGAAAGTCTTGATACCCGGTTGCAGAGTTCGAGCGCTGACCGGACTCCGGCTTCGCCGGAGCTTGATGAGTTTCTCTGGCAAAAAATCAAAAGCGATTATCAGACGGAGGAATATGAAGAAGATGATTTGCGCAGCGAATTTAATAAAATTGTCCAGGATTGGCTGAATAAAGGCGCCCTGGTTAAAAAAAACGGAAAAATTCGTATGAACTGATTGTTACAATCTGTTCCGGTTCTGATAAAACAGCTTTAACCCGACCTGTAATGGAATGATTTTATCCGATGGAAATTCTCATTTTTCGTGACAACTCACAATCAGCAAGCATAGTCGGATTTAACAACCGGTTTATGATATGTAAAGACAGTCCTGAGATGGAAAGAACAAAACCCAATAAAAACGGGATTTCAAGCCAATTTTGATATAACCTGAAAGCCCGTTTGACATGCTGGTGCGCCCGGCAGGAATCGAAAAAATAGTTTTAAAGCTTGTTAATGCAGGAAATTTTGATAAAACTTAAATTAATATACGCCGCCTTGTACGCCATTTGAATTTCGACATGCTCCTTAATCAAGCAGTCGGAACCGGCGTATAGAACGCACAAAGGTATCGAATAACAAAAGCAAAAGAAATTTCAGCATCTTTAATCCCTCATTTCAGGCGGAAGCTGACGACCGAGGCGTTCTGAAAGGTAGCTGTCTTTGCAGTGGTCGTTTTCCCAGAAAAAAAGCCGGTCAATCAGCCAGCGCGGCCAGCTTCGGCGTTCCGCCAGCTCCCAGCGCCAGGCCCGGCTGGACAGGGTTTCGTCAGGCCAGCCGCCGAGTAAGGTGTTTATGAGCTGGTCAAGCGCAATCAGCATGCTTTTAAGCCAGTTCATCTTTCAGCAGTCCCCATTCCTGTAAGTAAGTTGCGATTTCCGCCCTTGACCCGGTCGCCTCAATCATGGCTTTGCGCTGCCCGCCAATTTCCATCTGTGTTGCTTTATGAGCAAGTGCGCCTCCTGTGTACAAGGCAAGGAAGGTCTGAGGGTCAAGGGGCAGCCGCACCAGCTCGCCGCCGCCTTCCGCTGTATAATTGCGGTAGCCGTTCCATGTAACTGTGGCAGGTAAGCCTTCAACCCCGCGTTGTGCGAGCAGGCAGGCATTAGCGGTATCTGCGAAATTCTGCTGGTCAAAATTGTCATAACTGAAATGCAGAGTTTCCGCCTCGCCCGTACCGGGGTCAATATCATAGTCAAAGCCAGCGAGAATGGCGGCGGAAGTGGCCGCGTCAACTATTGCGAAATAATCCTGCAAAGTCGGCACATACGGTTCCGGCACGGGCTCCGGCTGCACAAGTTCTGGGTGCGCTCTGGCGTATGCATCAACCTGAACCCACAACTCGGCATATTCACCTTCATTAGGAACATGGTACATGCCCTGATTAATTACATAAGAGCCGTCCGGGCGGGTATAAATCACTGAAAGGTCAAAATTTACAATATCCATATATATTTTCAACTCCTTTCTTTTAAGCGACGCGGATTGCGATTATTCCTGTACTGCTTCCCCCAGTAACAGTAGAACCACCAGCGGCCTGACCGCCCATTGTTCCCGCGTAATATCTCCATGTCCCTCCTGAAGGAAGTGTCCATTGCTTGCCTGAGCTGGTGTTGCTTCCTGAAGAACCACCTCCATAAACAGTACTGCCAGCCCCAGTCATCAC
>JAFQMU010000104.1 GCA_017421085.1 Desulfovibrionaceae bacterium
AGATTTTGTTTTGCCTGACACTGAATATTGATTGTACAGCCGTTATTATTCATAAGTATCCCTGACTATAATGTGTTTTTATCAGATGGGAAGATGCTCGCGGCAAGAGTCACGGCATTCAGGTTACGTCTGAGAGAAGGGTCTATTCCATATTTGTCTGACTGGATAAGTCGGATACCCAGTCCAAATAGCAGGGCAGCGCCCAGACTTGCAGCCCCGGCCACAACCAGCCCGGCAGACGGGGGGAGGCGGGCTGTGAGCAGGTTATAGCAGGCTCCGGAAATGACAATGCCCACAAAGGAAGCAAAGCCGGAAATTCCCAACACCCTGCCCTTCTCGAAAGGGCAGGGCCTTACCTGAATAAAGCTGGTGATGGGAATAAGATAAATCCCTCCGGCAAAACCGGTAAGCAGATACGCCCCAATAAGCCAGCCAAGCCTGATTTCGGGCGCAAACAACGGGGCCAGTCCGGAAAGCAGCAACCCTGCCCCCATGCCTGCGCCGGCAGGCATCAGCAGCTTCTGCCACGAGAGGGGGCTGCCTTTGCCGGCCAGAAGAGAGCCTGCGCACAGCCCCAGCATCAGGGCTGCGGGCAGCAGGCTGGTCTGACTGAAAGAAAGGTGCAGTTGCGTTTCACCGAGGTCATTAATCAAAAACACTGCCAATGACGATACAAAATAAAAATAGGCCTCGGCCAGCAGAGCCAGACCCAGAGAGGGCTCGCGGCGTAGATACATGCAGTCGCGGAGAGAATCGATGGGCCCGGCCCAGGGAAAATGAACCTGGGGCCGCATGCCTTTAACAGGTCCGGGGCTGATAAACATAGCCGCAGCCAGGCCGAGCAAAGCCGCCAGCAAGGCGACGGCAGCCACAAAAACCCGCCCGAAAGAGATTTCTGCGGGCAGCGCGGCCTGCCCCCAGCTCTGGTCAAGCCCCACCCCCGCGAGGGCAATGCCTGCAAGTATGGCGAGCGTGGTGGCCAGCTTGAGCGCCGCGTTTACTTTAGGAACAGATGAACCGGAAACGGTTTCAGGAATAGAGCCGTTCAAGGCCGGGCTGAAAATGGCTGATTGCAACCCCATGGTGGCGACCATGGCCAGAATGAAATGCCAGTCAAGGGTGATAAGGCCATACGCACCCAGAGCCATGGCCAGCACTTCCAGGCCTTTGGCCCATACTATAATGGAAGATTTGGGAAGGCGATCAGCAAGCCAGCCCGCCCATGCGGAAAACAGAACGAAGGGCAGTGCGAAAAAAATGCCTGCCGCCCCCTGAATTTCCTTCAGACCAAAGGAAAGGGCCAGCAGACAGGCTGCCTGCTTGAAAAAATTGTCGTTAAAAGTTCCCAGGGCATAGGTTGCCCCCATCAGGAACAGGCGTCTTCCCGGTCTGTCCGCAGCACTTATTGACAAAATTTCCCCTTTTCTTCTTGCCCAAAAGAGTCAATCCGCCTTTAACCTAACCTATTTAAATAAAAAAGTAAAAAGCTAAACTGAGTGCGCTCAGGCCCCTCGCAGTTTTGCCAGGGCCTGTTCATATACATTAAGGGTTGAGGCGAGAAATGCTTCGGGGGTCAGAGTCCGCATCAGCGCCTTCTGATGAAGCAGCAGCTCATCCCTGAAGCGTTCACTCTCACGCAGACTGAGCAGCAGGCAGGCCAGCCCGTCCGTATCCCCAGGCGGATACATGGCCTCATCGGGCAGCAAATCGGGCATTACCCCCACTGTAGTGCTGACAAGCGGACGCTCACAGGCCATAATTTCCAGAGCGGCCCGGGCAATGGCTTCTGACCAGAGCGAAGGCACTGCGCCCGCATCCAGCGCTGATATGCAGGCGGCAACGTCATCCCTCCGTCCGGTGTAATATACGATATCGCTGACCCCGAACTCAGCGGCATATTCCATCAGCCGCTCTTCTGAAAAATGCGGGCAGGGGTGGCCGATAAACATGATTTTCAGGTTGCCCGCCTGTCCACGTTTACGCAGATGGGAAACAGCCTCAAGCAAGTCGCGGTGCCCTTTTACCTCATCATAGCGGCCCAGCAGACCAACAACGAAATCATCATCGGCA
>JAFQMU010000105.1 GCA_017421085.1 Desulfovibrionaceae bacterium
GACGGGAATGGTAGGGCCATTGATCGAGAACCCGCAGCGGCCTCGGCACCTGGGCCAGATGAGCGATGCTGTCTTCGGTAAGCACGGCGACGCCGCAGCCCACAATCAGCTCCGGGATGCCGTGGTTGATTGCCGGGTCGAGGTGATAGGGATGCCCGGTGAGCACCACCCCTAGGCGCCCGGTCTTTTCCAGTTCATGCAGGGTTTCGTCGCCCAGACGGCGCATTTCCGCCCGGAAGCGGTCGCGTTCAAATCCGGCCTCATACATGGCATTGGTCATTTCCCGACGGGAAATGCCCATTCCCCTGAATTCTTCCAGCAGAGCGTTCAGCACGCTGTTGAATTTGCCCATCTGTAAAAAAGGACAGTGCAGGGTCACGCCCTTTTCTTCAAGAATGCCCATATTCAGGCGCAGAACTTCCGGATAGCCGGAAACCACCGGGCAGTTATAGCTGTCATCGGCGGTATGGTCTTCTTTCTCTTCTCTGGGAATGCAGGGATAAAAAATATGCTTCACCCCTTTTTCCACCAGATCCATGATGTGCCCGTGAGCGAGTTTGGCGGGGTAGCATACCGACTGGGAAGATATTGTGTCCATACCCTTGGCGTAAAGCTCCGGGCTGGAGGGTGAAGACAGCACCACCCTGAAGCCGAGCGCATTGAAGAAGGTAAACCAGTAAGGGTAGCGGTCATACATGTTCAGCACGCGGGGAATGCCGATGAGGCCACGCGGGGCCTTGTCTTCGTCCAGAGGCGTGTATGCTGAGAACAGCATCTGGTATTTACGGGCATAAAGATTTTCCGGCACATATTTGGCGCCCTCGGCCAGAGCTTCAGGCGCACCTTTTTCACATCGGTTGCCGGTGATGTATCTGCCGTTGGGAAAAATATTTACAGTGAGCAGGCAGCGGTTGCCGCACAGGCGGCAGCGGGTTGTTCTGGCCTGATGGGTGAAGTCTTTCAGTCCATTCGCAGTTACCAGGGTACTGACCAGCTCGGGGTTGTTCAGTTTATGGGCGGCGTCACGGGCAATCAGGGCCACCCCGTAGGCCCCCATCAGGCCGGCAATATCCGGGCGGAACACTTCGCAGCCCATCAGCTTTTCAAAGGCGCGCAGCAGGGCGTCGTTGAGGAAAGAGCCGCCCTGCGCCACCACCAGCGGGCCGAGATCTTCCGGGCCTGAGACCTTGATTACTTTATACAGGGCATTGCGGATTACCGAATAGGCCAGGCCGGCTGCAATATCTTCAACCCCCGCGCCTTCTTTCTGGGCCTGTTTTATTTTGGAATTCATGAACACAGTGCAGCGCGAGCCAAGGTCTACCGGCTTGGCGGCCCGCAGGGCGCGCTCTGCGAACTCTTCTTTCTCCATGCCCAGCGACTTGGCAAAGGTTTCTATGAAAACTCCGCACCCGGCCGAACATGCTTCATTAAGCATGATCCGGTCGATAATGCCGTCTTTGATATGCAGGCATTTCATATCCTGCCCGCCGATATCGAGCACAAAGCTTACGTTTGGACGCAGAAACCTGGCGGCCCGGTAATGGGCCACTGTTTCCACCTCATCCACCTCAACGCCCAGGGCCGCCTTGAGCAGACCAGCCCCATAGCCTGTCGCCCCGCAATGCGCTATCCAGGCGCCTTCGGGAATTTGCTGATAAATCTCTTTCAGAACGTTTACAGCTGTGCTCAGCGGGACGCCTTTGTTATTGGAATAATAAGTGTGCAGAATAGCCCCGCTGTCATCCATGAGCACAGCCTTGATGGTGGTTGAGCCAGCGTCAAAACCCAGATAAAGGGGGCCAACCGCCTTTTCCAGCTCAGCGCGCGGGGCGACTTCCCGGCTGTGCACCCGGCGGAATTCCGCCAGCTCATCTTCACTGTCAAACAACGGCGGGAGGGGAACGGTCTCCACACCGGTTTTTTCATCCATGTTTTTGGCGGCTTCCGCCAGTTCCTGTAAACTGTGCTCAGAAACAGATCCTGCTCTCCCTGCTTCCAAAGCCGCCCCCATGGCAACAAAATACTGAGCATGAGATGGAAAAACAGACTGTTCCGGAGTAAGATCCAGAGTTTCCTCAAACCGTTTGCGCAGTTCGGAAAGGAAGTAGAGCGGCCCCCCCAGAAAGGCCACGTTGCCCCGGATAGCCCGCCCGCAGGCGAGCCCGCCCACGGTCTGATCCACAACCGCCTGAAATATCGATGCTGCAATATTTTCACGGGCGGCGCCCTCGTTGAGAAGGGGCAGCACATCAGTTTTTGCGAACACGCCGCAGCGGGAGGCAATGGGATAGATAGTGGTGTATTTTTGGGCCAGCTCGTTCAGCCCGGCGGCATCTGTCTGCAGGTAGGAGGCCATCTGGTCGATGAATGCGCCTGTGCCGCCGGCGCAGGTTTCATTCATCCGCTGTTCAATATTCCCTTCAAAAAAAGTAATTTTTGCATCTTCTCCGCCCAGCTCAATCGCCACCGAAGTATGGGGAATAAGCTCTTGCACAGCAGTGGTGGAGGCAATTACTTCCTGCACAAATTCAAGCCCCAGGGCCTTGGCCAGGGCAATGCCGCCCGAGCCTGTGCAGGCGCCTTTTACCCTCAGCCCCGGCAGAATGGCCGCAGCCTCCGAAAGCAGTCTGGTCAGAAGGGTTCTCGGCTCAGACAGATGGCGCTCGTAGGCGGAAAAAATCAGTTCATTATGCGGCCCCAGAATCACCAGCTTTGCAGTTGTAGATCCAATATCAAGCCCCAGAAAATAACTGACGTTTGCGGCAACAGTGTTCATCTGACTAAAACCTCTGAGTTGGTGAGCGCCTGGCAATGCGTCTTAAATCGGCAAGAAGCGATAGAGGTACACCCGGGCTGCATCGACATCAAACCTAAGTTTAATCTCAAAATGAACCAGTATGTATGGTTCCTAAACAGAAAATCAACAGCATTAATTAACGCTTATCCGACAGTAAACCTGGAATAAGAGGCTGCAGACGCCTTTTTCCGTTCATCCAACGCATAAGCAGCCCCGATACCCTTTTTGTCCCTGGCTGTGATGGATATATATTCATAATTTTTATCAATATCCCAAAAAAATGAAAAAAACAAGGCCTGTACTGGACTCCCCTTTGGGTGATGCTTCACGAAATCATATGACACAGTTTTTCAATACATGAAAAGTTTTCTTCCAGCTTATGACTTGATTTAGAATTTGCTGACAAATAATTTTAAACCGTCTTTTCACTGCAGTCGACAAACCTCCATGACAGTCAGTGAGGGAAAAGCCCTGAGCCTCAGGCTGAGAGCTCAGGGCTTAATGTCTTCAACAGGCAAAGCTGTTCCACTTTGCCGTAGGGAGCACAACCGCAGCTACAGCCACCTTTTTTTGATAAACAAAGTCCACACCAGCATGCAGACCACCGCAATCACCGCAGCGATTGCTCCGAAGGCAAAAGGTGAAGATTGCAACGGCAGGGCAATGTTCATTCCGTAAGCGGAAGTGATGATATTGGGGATGGTGAGAATAATGGTCACCCCGGTGAGCATTTTCATCACTGTGTTCATGTTGTTGGATATGATGGAAGCAAAGGCATCGCTCATGCCTGAAAGAATGCCTGAGTAAACCGAGGCCATGCCGATGGCCTGGCGGTTTTCAGTAATGGCGTCTTCCAGAATATCTGACTCCTCCTCGCTGAGGGAAATCAGGCGGGAGTGCAGCAGGCGGTTCATGGTCATTTCGTTGGCCTCCAGCGAAGTGACAAAATACACCAGGCTCTTGTTGATGGTGAGCAGGTGAATCAGCTCCTGATTGCGCATGGCCTTATACAAATTTTCTTCGGCCTCATTGGTCATGCGGTTAAGCTCTTTCAGGGCCTGCAGGTAATGGGTGGCCGTGCGCATGAGGATGTTCAGAGCAAAGCCCATGCGCTGGGATGTGGAGATATTTTTGGGTCTGATTGTCAGAAGCTGAGAAACCAGATCCTGCGAAGAGCGGCACACCGTTACCACTACTTCAGGGGTGATGATAATCCCGATAGGCACAGTGAGGTAAGGCACCCGCTCATTATTTTCATTATGGATGGGGGCCTGCACCACAATCAGCAGGTAGTCGTCGTCGGCTTCAATGCGGGCGCGCTCGTCTGCGTCCAGAGGATCTGAAATAAAATCCCAGGGAATACCCGTGGCCTCGGAAACTCTGGTAATTTCCGCCTCAGTAGGCATATACAGATTAATCCAGCAATCTTTGCCGGGCTGATCCTGCGGCACCAGCAGGTCATTGACGGTTTTGATGATACGCAGCATACTTGCCTCCGAAATGCACCTTCCGGGGCAGGCTGCCGGGAAGGCGGGCTTAAGTTGAATGCGGTGTAGCGCTACA
>JAFQMU010000106.1 GCA_017421085.1 Desulfovibrionaceae bacterium
AAATGACATGAACTTCTGGGGCCTTGGCGCCTATCTGGCCTGGCATCAGGGCAATTTCGGGCTGCTGCTGGATACGGCTCTGACCTTTGCCGATAACGAGCTTGAGCAGTCGCTGCCCGCTTCCATGGGCATGGATAAGCTCAAGGCCGATGTGCGCGCCCGGGTGTATCAGGCCGGGGCGCATGCGGAATATACCATTGAAACTGAGCATGTGGATATAACCCCGCATGTCGGCGTCAGATACATGAATGTGGACGTGCACAACTATGATGTAAAGAGCGGCGAAACAGTCATGTATGCGGATGATTCCTCAGCCAATATCTGGACTTTCCCGGTGGGGGTGACCCTGAGCGCGGATTTTTTCACAGAAGGCGGCTGGCAGGTAAGCCCGCAGCTTGATGTAAGCGTAATTCCTGCGGCAGGCGATACCAGCGAACATTCCAACGTGAGCTTTGTCGGTCTGCCCGGGGTATACGGGCTGGAAAGCGAAATGCTGGACGAGTTCTCGGTGCGGGGCAGCGCCGGGCTTGAACTGGCCAGGGATAATCTCTCTCTCGGCTTGAACTATACCCTTCAGGCCGGCGAACATGTTACCTCCCACAATGTCATGGGGGTAATCAGCTACAGCTTCTGAAAAGATTCAAAGCGGTCCGGGAAAAAACCGTCCGGACCGCAGGCCTGACGCCGGTCGGCTCCTCCTTTAAGATTAATATAGATACGGTATGGCCGAACGCTGCCTGATTATCGGAAAAGTATCGTTAAATTAATGAATATGCCGATTGCCTATACCGGCATCGCGGGCTGGCGTGGCCCTTACTGCACTGTATCGATGTCGGAAAGCGGCTTCACAAGCTGTTCTCATGGTTCGGCGTGCTAGTTTAAAACCCGGAAACATGCGCCGGTTGAGTGGATAAGAGTGCTTAACCGGCATTTTACATTAAGAATAAGATATTCCGGGCGTTTGAATATGAGCGGAATAATTTTCTGCGATGCACTGTGCCGCAGCGTAAAAATCCGTGATTTCTTTCAGCTTCAAGCAACGGGCTGAATGATGCAATGGAACCCCAGTGTCTGCGCTTTGAACTGAATTAAAGCCCGGCGTTTTGCAGCCCTTTGCTCAGCAGTCTGATTATTGAATCCTGGAAAAATATCCGATTCAGCAATTCCTTGGAGCGTACAGGGAAATCCGGCGTAATTTTTAACAGTTTTTCTACTTCAGCGGCGGCTTCTTCATTGCGTCCCATCGCTCCCAGCACTGCGGCGCAAAACATGGGCCCGACAAAGCGGGGAGTAAGAATTTTGTGCGCTTCCTGAAGCGCCTCTTCCAGATGGCCTTTGTGCAGGTGGTGGGTAAATATGGCGGTGCGGAACCATGAAGGCAGAAAAGGGTTCAGGCGTTCAGCCTTGCGAATCAGCTCAAGCCCTTCCTCCCAGTTTCCCACCATGGCCAGCTTCTGCCCTGCGGCGGCAATAATATTGGTGTCCGCCGGGTTGAGAGTGACCGCAAGCCGGGCCAGATGCACAAACTGGTCTTTGTCGCGTGAAAGGTAGCACACATAAGCGTTGGCCCACTGGGCGTACTGGCAGTGGGAATCGAGTTCCAGCGCCCGTCTGGCAAGCTTGCGGGCGGCATCCAGTGAGTCGGGAAAAAGCGTATAACCCCATTGATGATGAACCGCATAAATATCGGCCAGCATGGCGTGGGCCAGGCAATAGCGGGGGTCGGCTTCAATGGCCTTGTCCAGGGCCTCCTTGGCGTTGATTAATCGTTCTTCGGCAAGATTGGCCACCCAGTGGTGGTAATGAAGAATTGCCTCCAGCGCCTTGATGCTGCCCGTGCGCTGTGAAGGCCCCTCTCTGAACAGGGCGCGCTTGATGCAACCGAAGCTGTCGCCTATCTGGGCGGCTACCTGAGTTGCAGTTGTGTCAATAATTTCAAACAGGCCGGTAGCGGTGTAAGGCTCATCGAACTTTTCCGCCCAGAGAGTGGTGTGCATGAAGGTGTCCACCAGTTTTATTCTGACCCGAAGAATATTTGCATCGAGCTGGGCGCTGCTGTAAATGGCAAAGCGGGCCCCCAGCGAACTGGCCAGAACGCTGTGATCCTGGTTTACGGCGGGATCGGGCGCATAGGCGCTGATAACTTTGAGGTCTTCAAACTTGGTCAGGGCAATGGCCAGCTCTTCGGCCAGCCCGCTCAGCAGATGCTCAATCTCACTGGAAGAGCTGATGTTGGAAAAAGGAAGAATGGCAATGGTAAGTTCAGCCCCAATCCGCCCCGGAGAAAATTCGTCAGAAGCGGAAGAAACGGGCGGGGCATGCTCAGACATGCCGGCCTCGCGCACCACAGCTTCAGCCCTGCTTAAAAGAGAGTTTGGCTCAGGGGCTGCTCCCATTGGGTCAGGCGGTTCAAAATCAGGCTGCGGAGAACCGTTCTCAGGTTCATGCGCGTATTCCGCCGCTTCAATTACTTCAAAGCTTGGAACATATGAACCTTTGGGGATGGTAATGTAGATATTGTCTTTTCCTTTGCCTTTACGGCGCAGATAATATTGTTCGAGTTTGCTGCGCAGTTTGGCGGCTTCTACCCGTACAACAGGATCAAGAAGAGGGTCAAAGTTTTTATCCCGACCGAAACATTGAGTGGCAATGGTATACGCCTTCAGTTCATTTTCCCGACCGGCGAGAGTTTCTTCAATCACAAATTTTAAAAACTGGCGAAATCTGTTGGACGCTGAAAAATCACTGCTCCCCAAAATAAGTTCAAGCTGCTTTTCAATCAGCCTGGAGTCAATATTCTTCACCACTCCCTGCCTCCCTTGCATGGAAGCCCCCTCGAATTCCGCCCCCGTATCTGCCTGGAATCCGAAGCGAGCCTCCGTCACTCCCTGAATAATCTAACTGATTATTTATAAGGTATAACACTGTTACAGGCAATGTTACTGATTTTGTTTACCGTAAACTGTTTGATTTTTCAATATGACAATAATATTTAGAATGCTAGAGGGATATTGTATCTAACCAAGCAGACAAGAAATTAGGAGGTTATGATGGAAACGCAATTGAATACCACTGCCCTGTACATAGGCGTGTTTGTTTATTTCGCCTGTATGATCATGGTCGGTTTCCTGGTGCGCAAAAAGGCCGGCACTTCAGAAGGCTATCTGGTGGCCGGTCGTCAGTTTACCCTGCTGTTCAACTCCGCCGCTCTCACCGCCTGCTTCCTGGGCGGCTCAATGATTCTTTCCCTGCCCGGTCTTACTTATGGCATGGGCATCTGGAATGATGACAAGATGTGGGGCGCAACTACCGGCCTGGGCGGCATTTTCTGTCTGCTGCTGGCTGGTCTGTTCTATATGCCCAAGCTCTGGAGGCTCAAGCTGCTCTCCATGGGCGACTATTTTTATCTGCGCTTCGGCAAGGGCACCGGCTTTGTGGTAAGCCTGGTGACCATTCTTACCTTTATTTTCTGGGTAGCCGTGCAGATTCTTGTGTTTGCCAAGGTTTGTTCCGCATTTCTCGGCTGGAGCATTACCTCTGCCGCAATTATCGGTATTGCCGTAATCGCTGTATACACCACCCTGGGCGGCCTGTGGGCGGTAATGGCTACCGACATGGTTCAGGTGGGGCTTGTGGCCCTGGGCATTTTCGTGCTTACCCCCATTGCCCTCGGGCTGGCCGGAGGCTTTGATGCAGTTATGGAAGTTGTGCCCGATCAGAAGTTGCAAGTTTTTCCTGAAGTTTCTGAGCCCCGGGTCTGGGTTGCCTGGTTCGCTTCGTGGTGTCTGATCGGTATCGGCTCCATCGTCAGCCCCGACCTTCTGCAGCGCGCCTTTGCTGCCAAGACGGCTTCCATTGCCCGCAACTCGGCGCTGGTAGGCATGACCATCAAGACCATTCTCAGTCTGCTGATGATTCTCCTCGCCTGCACCGGCTGGGCTCTGGTAAACAATAACAGCATTCCCGAATCGGCCCTGGGCGGCGATATTGAACTGATTGTCCCCGTCATGGTCAAGACCCTGCTCCCTCTGCCTCTGGTTATTCTGTTTGTGGGCGCGGCTCTCAGCGCGGTAATGGGTGCGGCTTCCTCTGCCCTGCTGGCCATGAGCGGCATGATCAGCAAGAACGTATGGAAGGACGTGATCCGCCCCAACACTACTGATAAGGAACTGGTGCTTGTAAGCCGCCTCTGCGTGGTGGCCTTCGCCATATTCGCCGTATATCTGGCCCTGAGCCTGGAAATGGTATACCTGCTTCTCGCTCTCGGTTTCGACCTGATTATGGCCAGCCTCTTCGCCGCCATGACCCTCGGCCTGTATTGGAAGAAGGCCAATGAATTCGGCGCCATCGCCGGGATTATCGCCGGTATCGGCACCAGAGTCATCGGGGCTGGCCTTGCCAACGATTTCACTCTCACCGGCATCGCCTATGCAGGCGACTGGTATGTATGGAGCCTGGTCTCCCCGGCTGTGTCCTTCATCGTGATGATTGTCGTTTCCCTGGCTACTCAGAATTCCTGCCCGTCTAATGAATACGGCTTCCATTACGATGCTGACGGCGACCCGACCTATGCCAACGGCGAAAAGGCCCTGGCCGTCAAGTTTTAAATCGCCCATGCATGCGGGCGCGTGATAGTATTATAAACCTTTAGGAGGAAATTATGGCTAAAATCGTGAATTGCTGGAACGAATGGGATCCGCTGAAGCGCGTAGTTGTAGGCCGCCCCGAAGGCACCAACGTGACCGCACCCGGCCCCGACTGGATGTATAATATGGCAGACGGCGGCGTTCCTCTGGGATATTGGAAAGCCTACCCTCAGGAATATATTGATGAAGCCAACGAACAGATGGACGGGTTCATCAAAATCATGCAGAAGCACGGCGTTGAACATGTTGAGCGCATCACCATTCACCCGTCGCTGCAAAATGACCGTCCCATTGTTCACCCTGACTGGACTCAGATAAACCAGCACGGTTGGAACAACCCGCGCGACCTG
>JAFQMU010000107.1 GCA_017421085.1 Desulfovibrionaceae bacterium
AGAAGCACTACCGACGGACGGGTTTCTTCCAGATATTCCAAAGCCTGCTCGCCGTTTTCGGCTTCATCCACAACCCAGCCCTCATCCTGCATTACGGCCTGAATCATCATTCGGTGCGAATATTCGTCATCTACTACCAGTAGGCGTTTTATTCTGTTTGCTTTCATTGCGGTTTTCTCTGAGATAATGCGGCGGCGCTTCCGTTTGTTCGTGTTTAGACGCTGTTCTCCGCCGCTTCATTATTGTAACTGGGGAAAAACAGGGAAATGGTGGTTCCTTTGCCGCTGACTGAATCGAGAGTGATTTTTCCGTTATGCTCCCGCATGGTCTTATGCACCAGGGCGAGACCCAGCCCGGTGCCGTTCGGCTTCCCTGTGTAAAACGGCTCAAAGGCCTGTTCTTTCTGTTCATCGGTCATACCGCTGCCCTGGTCGCGCACTGTGAGCCACACCCCCCCGTCTCCGCTGTGGGAGAGCAGCTCTATTTCACGATTTTCTCCTTCTGCGCCCAAAGCTTCGAGGCTGTTGATTATCAAATTGAGCAGGGCGCGTTTCAGACTGTCTTCATCGGCAAACACTTCTTCTTTTTCCAGCTCGCATTTGAGGCTGGCTCCAGATTTGTTCAAATCAAAGCTGATCAGGGTTTTCAGACCTTCCACCATGGCATTGAGATCGACAAGACGAGGCTCTATGTGTTTGGGGCGAGCCAAATCGAGCAGGTCGGTAATGACCCGGTTGAGGCGGTCAGCCTCCAGCACCATGGTCTGGGCGTATTTTTCCTCAGGCATTTTCCCGGCGAACTTCTTGGCAAAATACTGGGCAAAGCCGCGCAGGGCGCTGAGCGGGTTTCGGATTTCATGGGCCATGCCTGCCGCCAGGGTGCCCACAGTGGCCAGCTTTTCAGCGTCATTCAGACTTTTTTCCAGTTCCCGGATTTCAGTTCTGTCGCGAATAAGAATAATGGTCTGGTTTCTGGCGGTTTCATCTACCTCGTCGCCGGAGGCAAAAGGCTGAACCAGAATTTCCAGATGGGCTCCGCCCATTATACAGTGGCGCCAGGCGCCGGTGGCTGGAACCCTGTCCAGGTTCAGGCACTGGGAAATTTCAGGCGAGAGGGTGTTAACCATGCGGCCCACCAGTGAACCGTGAGGAATTTGCAGAATCTTATGGGCCGCCGGATTGGCGGCTTCGATTTTGCCGTTTTCAGACAGCAGCATCAGACCGTCAGGCAGTCTGTCCAGCAGGGCTGCCTGAAAGCGTTCGAGCACCACCGCCCGTCCGGCCAGGGCCCTGCGTTTGAGAAAGGAAATAGCCAGCACCAGGACGGCAAGGGCGGCCAGCAGAATGTAAATGGTTTGAAACTGCAGGTTTTGTTTAAAGCTTTTGTATGCAGCCTGATGCCTGGCAACATCGAAGGCCACTACCAGATATGCCGCCTCCATTTTTTCCGGCCGCTTCCCGTCATTGGGATGACTGACCCGGCGCACATAGACATAGGCATCCTTACGGCCTATCGGCATATAGCCGCCCCATTCGCCCATTTCCACCATGTTTGCGAGAGCTTCCGGATCAAAGTGAACTTCTCCGTAACTGGAGCCGGGCAGGGAGGTAATGATTTTTTCCCCGCTGGAATCCATGATGCTCACAAAAATTACATCTCCGCTTTGTTCAAGCTCATGGAAGAAATCGGCTGTTTCAGGAGTAATGCCGAGGTCATGTTCGGGGTGGGCGAAATAGCCGCGCCACAGCGTGCTTTCCACTGCCTGCAACACGGAACGGGAGGCCAGCATCAGGTGTTCGCGCATGGCTTCTTCCTGACGCTGAATAATCTGCCACAGGCCGATAACCAGCCCAAGTCCGACTATTACCAGGGTAATTACCGCCAGAAAGACAGTGCTTCGCTCAGTGTTTATTTCGGCATCCATTGTCTGCTCCGGTCAGTCAGCGTTGAGTCCGTCAATCAGTTTGACGGGAAGGGTAATAATCCCACCGATTAAATTAATCAAGCCGCCGCCCAGATTGGTAATGTTGCGTGTAACAAATTTGCCTCCGCGCAGACTGATCTGCGGGGCGGACAACTTGCCGGTGACAGTAACGGGAAAGGCGACGCCGCCCATACTGAGGTCCATCACAATATCCAGTTCATTTTTCACCAGGTTTACCTGGCCATGCCCTGCCATGTGGGTGGAGGGGCCGTCCAGGAGCAGGTCGTCGGTAAGCAGCACGCCTGACTGAATTTTTGCTGAGCCTTTTACAAAGTCGAAGTTGCTGTGCAGGGGCTTATCCATATGACCGGCGGGACCTCCGGTTTCGGAACGCACAAAATAGCCCTTGCCGATATTGAAGGCGCATTGTCCGTTCAGAGCGGCGGGGATGTCATCGGAGGAGCGGAGCTCCCCGAGAACATCGAGGCTTGCGTCCAAATTGCCGGTAATTATTGTCTGTTCGCTGCGCGACTGGATGATTTGGAC
>JAFQMU010000108.1 GCA_017421085.1 Desulfovibrionaceae bacterium
GAGCCCGGCTGTGGTCGGCTATTACCCGCAGGGCAGTGTCACTGTCATCGGTGTTGGGAGCGCTTTTTTTATAGCTTATGCCGGCCAGTTCACAGGCATATTGAATAATCTCCTGGAAGAGATCGGTATCAAAGTTGGAATATACGCCCTGACACACTGCAGCGGCGCGCTCCAGCCCCATTCCGGTATCAATGCTGGGCTTGGGGAGATTTTCCCGCTTACCGGGGGCAATCTGGTCGTACTGCATGAACACCAGGTTCCAGATTTCCAGAAAGCGGTCGCAATCACATTTGCCGATACCGCAGTTATCGCCGCACTTCATGTGCTCGCCCTGGTCATAAAGAATTTCGGAGCAGGGGCCGCAGGGGCCGGTGTCGCCCATGGCCCAGAAATTGTCCTTCTCGCCCAGCCTGAAGATACGGTCACGGGTAAGGGGGGTATTTTTCATCCAAAGCTCAATGGCTTCTTCATCATTTTCAAACACCGTGGCGTAAAGCCTGTCTTCAGGCAGCTTGAGATATCTGGTCAGAAATTCCCAGGCGTATTTGATGGCATCTTCTTTAAAGTAATCGCCAAAGGAGAAATTTCCCATCATTTCAAAGAAGGTGTGGTGTCTGGCGGTACGGCCCACATTTTCCAGGTCATTATGCTTGCCCCCTACGCGCAGACACTTCTGGGCGGTGGTGGCCCGGGTATAGCCGGGTTTGTCCTGCCCCAGAAATACCCGCTTGAACTGCACCATGCCCGCATTGGTAAACAAAAGGGACGGGTCATCGCGGGGAATAAGCGATGATGAAACTACAACCTCATGCCCCTTTTCCTTAAAAAACTGAATGAAAAGTCGCCTGATTTCATTAGCTGTCAACACTTTTAAAACTCCTGCCGGAAAAATCCGCTTTTATCGACTCTCGCCCGAAACCGGGCGGAAAATTTTCAACCTGGCTATTCCTCAGGCTGCTCGTCCTCTGACATACCGGGCAACGAATCCAACTCCGACTCAGAGTAAAGCTCCTCATCCATGCTTGCGGCGCTGCCCTCAAGCAGGCCTCCTGGAGGAGGAACCTCAGCGCCGTTTTCAGCGGAAACATCGCCATTAGGATTAATTCCGAGATGTTCAAGCAGCTTCTGTTCAATCTGATCTTTAATTTCCGGGTTTTCATCAAGCAGAGCGCGCACGTTTTCTTTGCCCTGCCCCAGTTTTTCCTTGCCGTAGGCAAACCAGGCCCCGCTTTTATCTACAATGCCGGCATCCACGGCCATATCAATAATCTCGCTGGTGCGTGAAATGCCGGTTCCATAAATAATGTCGAAAACCCCTTCGCGGAAGGGCGGAGCCATTTTATTTTTTACCACCTTAACCCGACATTTGATGCCGTAAGACTCTTCTTTGTCTTTCAGGGTGAGAATGCGACGTATATCCAGACGAATTGAGCTGTAGAACTTGAGGGCCTGCCCCCCGGACGTGGTTTCCGGGCTTGCCCCATAGCCCATTGTTCCGATTTTCATTCGAATCTGGTTAATGAAAATCACCGCGGTGCGCGATTTATGAATGGTGCCGGTCAGTTTACGCAGGGCATGCGACATCAGGCGGGCCTGGCTTCCCACCTGGGTTTCGCCCATTGCCCCTTCCAGCTCGGCCTGGGGAATAAGCGCAGCAACCGAGTCAATGACCACGGCATCAACCGCGCCGGAGCGCACCAGCATGTCGGAAATTTCCAATGCCTGTTCACCGTAGTCAGGCTGAGAAACCAGAAGCTCTTCGGTATTGATGCCCAGACGCCTGGCGTAGGCTACATCCAGAGCATGTTCGGCGTCAATAAAGGCCACCACCCCGCCCTTTTTCTGGGCTTCAGCCAATATATGCAACGCCAGCGTAGTTTTACCGGAAGACTCCGGCCCATAAATTTCAGTAATTCTCCCCCGGGGTATGCCCCCAATGCCAAGCGCCAGGTCGAGCCCGATGGAGCCGGTGGGAATTACCGGCACATGCACATGTGCATCATCCGACAACCGCATGATTGAGCCCTGGCCATATTTGCGTTCAATGGTGCCCAATGCCGTATTCAGGGCCTCAAGACGCATTTCCTCAGGGGTGAGCGCACGCTTTTTGGATGCAGTTACAGGCTTTGACATGCTGCAAATCTCCATTATTTCAAAAACAAGACTTCAAATAGCTGCCTATACCATATAAACCTGAATTTATTACCATGTTCCAACTGGTTGAGCAAGTAAACTATCCAGGATAAAAATCAGGCTTAATAAATGCCCGCTGTCTGATCAATTCTCGACCAATATATTGAACAAAGTTAATTGTTGTTGACACCAGTTGATTATAGGTGCTAGTAAACAACAATATTGATGATGAAAGTTATGTAGTTGCAGAGACAAATCCAATTTAACTTAAGGTTAAGGAGTCAGCGCTGATAAAAACAAGCCGCATTTTGTTGTCAGCCGATTTACAATGTATAAAGCTACCTATACCCTGAGTGAAGCTGCAAATCTGCTTTCCTGCCACAAAGAAACTTTGCGGCGGGCAATTATTGACGGTCAGCTTCAGGCCGCGCGTCTGGGGCGGGGGTGGCGGATATCACGCATGGACCTGGAAACTTTCTGGTCATCAAAGGGCGGTGGAGAGCTTTTCCCAAAGGAAGAACTCATATCAACCATGGCTGAAGATGCTGAGCCAGAACTCTCTCAGGCAAAGAAAAAAGCGGAGCGCAAAAATAAACCAGAGCAGACCCAATTGTTTCTGCCTACGGCTCACCTTGTAAATGACAATGAACAGGAATAAGAACGGGCAAATTGCTTTACCCGGTGCGGTCTGCTCCTGAAAACAGGACATAATTCTGTTTGACTGCCAGGCGCCCCGAAAAACAGAGTGAAGCTAAAGACTGATAACGAGCCCGCAGGTTTGAAATTTCAAGTTCTGACGCAACATGATACAACAAGCTGCCGCAGGGCAGGAGGGCATAGCTATGTCACATTATTCTGGCGAAAGCATGGATCTGATAGTGCTGGCCAACGATCACGGCGGAGAGCTTCAGTTCAGAGGGCGCGTATTCTCTGAGTGTTCATATTATGATGAAGAAACCGCCTCAATCACCCGGCAGCGTCTTTATGTGACCGACAAGGGCGAACAGGTTTACTACATTGTGACCGGAAGCGGGCAGGATAAGGAGCGCCGTGCATATCTGCTGCGCATGGATGGGGAAAACTGCGTTATCAACAACGGCATGCTTGAAATAACCCTGCGCACCGAATTGCTGCTTGCGAGCATGCGCACATTATGCGGCTTTAACGAAGGGTGCAGCGAAGATCTTTTAAAATCGCTGGAAGACACCCTCAAAGCAGCAAATATTTAGCGCTGTTAAAAAATTCAGTTTCAAATCTCCTTAAGTCGCAGGCTGTCCGGCGGCCGCAAACTGCCGGGCAGCCTGCCGGGTGTTTTCAGGATGCTTCCGGCGGTGATATGGCTCAGGCAAAGGATATTGATCTCAACAAAATGGATGCTGCCGGGGTGGCGGCATTTTGGCTGACTTTAAAGAAAACGGCGGGTAACGGTAAAAACTTCAAGCCCCTTCAGCAGGAAGCTGAACATGTATCCGACCCCTTTATCCGCCATATTCTTGATATTTGTTTCTGCGATATTGAAGAGTCGAGAGTGAGAGCGCTGGCCAAAGCCAAGGCCGACAGCCTGCTGTATGACAAAGGTCGACGCCTTAACCTGATGCGGGTCTGTCTGCTCGACATGCTGAATCTGGAAAACCCCCACCGCACCCTGGCCAAAATGATGGCCCACTACACACATTCTCCGGCTTCCGGCGCCGCCGTTCTCAAATATGCCCAAGCCCTTCTGCGGGTAAAGCCGCAGGATAAAAACATCGCCCACTTTGACGTGTCCGACCGCTTGGCCGACGACGCCCTGGTGACCCGGCTTATTTTCTATAATCTGCTGGTGCGGCATAAAGACAAAATGGCCTGTCAGGAATATGTGCCCCTCGTCAGTTCGCGTTTTTTCAGAGATGGACTGGCCCTGATTATCGATGGCTTTGAAGAGCCTTTCGTGCGCCGCTGGCTCAGGGTGCACCGGCAAACCAGCCTGGATGATGCCGCCCACAAGATGCAGATGAGCACCGAACTCGCCCTCGGAATTCGCGCCAGATTTGAATATGCTGATTTGAAGCGCGTAGCCCGCTCATTTATATAACATATTCCACAGTCCGCGCGGCCCCAGATTTTCTGAGGATGAGGAAGCGCCCACCGCACGACAGGTTGTTGTCCGGGCTGTCCCATACTTCGCGTAAGAGAAACCCAAGCAGGCAGGACTTTCCCCACCTCCCCCTGCGCATACAAGCTGACTTCATCTTTTTCCATAAAACCGCATATCCATTTAAACCGTAATAATTTATTTCAGAATCACAATATACAAATAAAAATCCAGATCATGCTTGCTATAATAAATAAAACGATATAAATTCTATGTTAAAATATCCAAGGAGGAACCGTATGCCGGTACCATCACCAAAACATCGCGAACCTAAAGAAAAATTCATTTTCCGTTGTATGCAAAGTATTACAGACAAGGAAAAGGCCCATTTTTCATCTCAGGCCCAGGTTGCAGCTGTATGCTACTCTGAATGGGACAGACACCTCCACGACCAGTTCGACGCATAAGCTAACCCTGTCTGAAACAAAGTGAAATGCAGGTCTGTCCGTCAGCTGGCGGGTGAACCTGCCTTGCTGATCAGCAAGTTATTAAAAGAGCAGAGCCCCTCTGCTCTTTTATTTTCCTGTTTGCTAAAATTTGAAATAATCATTATTAAAACAAAGCCGATTGGCCAAGGCGGCAATCGGCGACAAGTCACAGCAAAAACAGAAAACAACTAATGCCTGAAGCTGTTCAATTTTATATCGTTACTCTGGGATGCAAAGTTAACCAGTATGAAAGTCAGGCCTTGCGCGAGGCATGGCTTAATCTGGGCTGGCAGGAAAAAGACAACCCGGATGAGGTGTGCGGAGGGGGAGTTCTTCTTGTTCACTCATGCGCGGTTACTGCTCCGGCGGTTGCAGATGTGCGCGCAACTGTGCGCCGCCTGCACAAAACCAACCCAAGGGCCAATATCTGGATTATCGGCTGCGCCGCTCAGACCCATCTGGACGAGATGAAAACTCTGCCCGGAGTACAGGCTGTAATCCCCACCGCCCGCAAGCCGGAACTGCTTGAAAACCCTGAGCAATGGCTTCTGAACAGAATGCAGGGCGCAGAGGCCCTGCCTCCTCCCGATGGAAAGCGCGACTACCCCCCCTTCGCCATATCCGGTTACCGCCGGGCAAGGCCGGTGCTCAAGGTTCAGGACGGCTGTTCGCACTGCTGCACCTATTGCATCGTGCCTCTGGCCAGAGGCTCAGCTGTAAGCCGGGAGACGCAAGAGGTGCTTTCAGAGGCGCGTCGCCTGCTGCAAGCCGGATTCAGAGAAATTATTCTCAGCGGCATTAATCTCAGTCAGTACAGAATGCCCCGCAGCATTGTTGATGCAGCCCGGCAGGGAAGCAGCGAAAAAACCAGTTCTGCCCCGGGTTACCCCGCATTGCACGGCAATGATTTCTGGAGCCTGCTCAGCCTGCTTGAGCAGGAGCTGTCCGATGAATGGCAGGGACTGGCCCGTCTGCGCATCAGCTCACTGGAACCGGGGCAGTTGAATGAACGGGCGTTGGATGTGCTCGCTCAGTCACGGCTGGTCTGCCCCCATCTGCATATCTCTCTGCAAAGCGGCAGCAGCAGCGTACTCAGACGCATGGGACGCGGCCACTACCAGCCCGATTTATTGCCGGAATTCTGCGCGCAGCTGAAAAAAATCTGGCCCCGTTTCGGGATGGGGGCCGATTTGCTTGTGGGGTTCCCCGGAGAAAGCGAAGCGGAGTTTGAGGAAACCATGCGCCTGGTTGAGGCTCTCCCCCTTACTTATGCCCATGTCTTCCCCTATTCGCGACGCCCCGGCACCCCAGCGGCCGAGCTGCCGGGACAATTGGAAAAACCGATTCTCACTTCACGCTCTGCGGCCCTGCGTAAAGTTGTCCAAGAAAAGAAAGTTCGTTTTCTGGAAGAGCTCGCTCTGAACAGGGCTGAGCTGAAAGTGACGCTGGAAGACAACAACAGTGGCGTGGGTTCAAGCGAATACTACACGGAATGCCGCTTCAGCCATCTGAATGGCGCTCCAGTTCTGCGGAGCCTTATTCCTGCGCGGGCAATAGCCAGAGAGCAGGGCTGCCTGCTGGTTGAACCGAAATTCTGACTACTGTCAGGCGCAGCAATCTGAACAGCTAAAGGCTGCTGCAAAAAACTTCCGGCAGCCCCGCGCGGACTTTGGGAGTCAGCTGTCCGACAGGATTTTATATGAAGAGGTCCGGGTCTTTGGGAATATGCTCCCAGCGGATTTTGCCCCGCGATTTTTTCAGCTTCCGCAGCAGCACATACACAGCGCCCGGGCCGCCATGTTTGGGCAAGGCGGTGGCGAAGGCCAGCACGACCCGCTTGAAGGGATCCTGAGTGAGCCACTCCTGTAATTTATCGCGCAGAATGCCCGTGCCGTCAGGAGAATTTTTCCCCCGCCCCGGGATAATCAGGACTGTGCGCTTGCCGGTCATGTAACTGCGCTTGATAAACGCCACCAGACTTTCAAAAGCCTGCATCGAATTAAGGCCGTGCAAATCAAGGTGGGCTTCGCAGCTAAAACTTCCTGCCTTGAGCTTGCCCATTACTGCCGGATCCAGCCCAAGCACATGCCCGGAAATAAACTCCTCTGTATACTCGAGAGAAAATTCCACCTTGCCGTCCATGAAATCCTGCAAGGGATTGACCGGTAAAATGGGTTGACCGGATGGGACAGGTTCGGGGATAACCGCTCTCCCCTTCCCTGAAAGCGGAGCTACCTCACGCATGGCCAGAGCGAAATCGTCTTCTTCCACCTCATTTTGCAGGGCAGCCTGAAGGGAAGAGACCTCATTTGCAGCAGGCTCATTATTTTTCACCGGCCTTCCTGAGCGCTTGCCCAGCCCGACTGAAGCCAGATATTCCCGAAGCATTTTGTCTTCCTGCTCACGCTCGTGCCCGTCATTTTCAGAAACCCGTTCCGGTTCTGCCGCTCTGACTTTAACTTTTTCCAGTTGCTCCGCCAGACTTCCGAATTCCGGCTGTTCAGCCCCCGTATGTCTGACCTTTTTCTGAGGCGCAGCAGACGGCGCAAAAGCTGTTTTCTGCTCCAACCCTTCGCTGAAAGCAGAAAGATGTGCTTCATCCTCCCACTCAGAAGGAAACTCCGCCGGCTCCAGACCTGTCTGGGCAGCAGCGCTTCGGCCGTTTTCACCGCTTTCTGAGAGGTTGACCCGGGGCGAGGGATCCATTCTTCTTACCCCGCCCATATTCATCTGTTGAGAAAAATAATCCGCTTCCGCGTTGGCTTCCTGCTCTGAAACAGGAACGCTCGCAGGCCCGGCGACCTTGCGTCTGAAGGGCGGACGCGCCCTGCCTGCCTGCCGGTTTTTGGCAAACCGGGTTCTGTCCAAAGCCAGAAAAGGATTATCCGGGTCTGGAGGGGTATTCTTATTGCTCATTTCGCTGCTCCTGCGGCCAGCCTGCCGAAACCGGGTATAGCAGTTTTGCGCTCAATCAGATAAAGGGCCAGGGTAGCGGCGCTGGTAATGGCCAGATAGTAGGCGCCAAGCATTACATATACTTCAGTATACTTGTATTCCTGGGAAGCCAGTCCGACCGCCTCCCCGGTGAGATCCATCATTACTATGGCGCTGGCCAGCGATGAATATTTAATCAGATAAATCACCTCGTTGCCGCAACCGGGCAGGGCCCGGCGCAGGGCCTGAGGGATGATCACCCAGAGAACGCTTTTCAAAGTGCTGAAGCCAAGGGCATGGGCCGCCTTTATCTGCCCCTGACTGATGGACATCAGAGCCCCGCGGATATACTCCGCCTGATAGGCGGATGTGCAGATAGTGAAGCTGAGCACCCCGGCGACATAAGGCTCAAAACGGATTCCAATGCTGGGCAGACCGTAATAAATGATAAACATCTGCACCAACAGGGGAACGCCCCGCACAAGGGTAACATGCAGATCGAGCAGACGCCGGATGCGGGGCGGAGCGAACACCCGCCCCGCTCCGATGGCCACTCCGAAAATAAACCCGAGAATTACGGAGGGCACAATCAGAGAGAGGCTTACCCACAGCCCGCGGTTCAGCACAGGGATTACCTTTTCGGAAATATAGTCCAAATCGAAGGTAAACGCCGAGGCATCAATATTGCTGAAAAAATCCAACAAATGTTCCATAAGGTTCCATGCGGTTAGAGCCGCGCCCGGTCAGTTTGCCCGACAGATGCTTGGGGCGCAAAGGATAAAATTACTCCATCGTTTCCTGAGTTTCCGCCTTGCTGCAGCAGGGGGCAGGGTTCTGGGCCCCCATCTGATTGAGCGAAAGGCAGAAATCCTGAGTACGGGTGCCTGCGCCGGGGGCAAGCAGAGTTTCCGGCGATCCCTGTTCCACAATCCGCCCCTTTTCCATAAAAATGATTTCCGTAGCCAGAGCCTGGGCAAAATCCATCTGGTGGGTGGCCAGCAGCATGGGCATCCCCCCTGCCGCCAGTTTACGGATTACTGCAACCACTTCTCCCACCAGCTCAGGGTCAAGGGCGGAAGTGGGTTCATCCAGAAGGATGACCTTGGGGTCCATGGCCAGGGCGCGGGCAATGGCCACCCGCTGTTTCTGACCGCCGGAAAGCTGGGCCGGGTAGTGATCACTCCGCATGGAGAGCCCCACCCGGTCAAGCTCATGAATGGCCCGGGCATGAGCTTCTTTTTTGGACATGCCCTTTACCTTGCGCAGGGCAATGCTCACATTGCCCTCAGCGGTTAAGTGGTCAAACAGATTGAAATCCTGAAAAATCATGCCCACATGCTGTCGAAAATCGTAGAGTTCGCGCTTATTGTCGGGGTTGATTCTTTTCCCGTCAAGAAACACCTCGCCCTGATCAGGATGAATCAGAAAGTTGAGGCACTGCAAAAAAGTGCTTTTACCGCCCCCGGATGGACCGATAAGCACCTTTGTTTCTCCTTTTTCACGGCTACGGAAACATCATTCAAAATCTCTTTTCCTGCAAAAGATTTGTGCAGGTTGCGCGCATACAAAACATAGTTTTCAGGATTCATAAGCGTTCAGCCCGTCAAGCATGAGAGTAGCCGGGAATGCGAACCCTGCTCTGCAGTCGGCGCAGAGCCCACAGCCCGATAATCGTAATTATCAGATAAATGATTCCTGCCAGAATATATATGGCCAGGGCAAGGTTGCCGTTGGCAATGGCCAGCCCTTTGGCATAAGACATTATTTCCTTGCACCCCACGGCATAGGCCAGGGCTGAGTCTTTCAGAATAATGGAGTATTCATTCGACCAGCCCGGAATTGAAATGCGCAGAGCCTGCGGCAGTATAATGAAGCGGATAGCCTGAAAATCGCTCATTCCCAGAGAGCGCGCTCCTTTCAGCTGACCTGGCGCAATGGCCTGCAGCGAGCCCCGAAAAATTTGCGACTGGTATGCAGTGGAAGTCATGCCCATAATCAAAATCACAGCCAGAACTTCGTTGAAGTGAAAGTTGAGCATCCAGAACAGGCCAAAGAAAATCAGATAGAGCAGCACCAGAATGGGAGTGCCTCTGAAAAACCACACATAAATGCTGACCAGCCAGCGCAGAGGCCTGGGCCCGTAAACCTGCAATACGCTCAGGGGGAGCCCGAACACCAGCCCGAAAAGCATTGCGCCGGCAACCACGATAATGGTGATGCCGGATCCTTTCAGCAATACGGGCATAAGTTCGAGCAACAACCGCAGATTGTCGCCCAAATTGGCAAAAAATTCGGTAAAGGCTTCAATCATATATGGTCAGTGAGGGGGGCCCCCCCCCCGCGGGGGCCCGGCCAA
>JAFQMU010000109.1 GCA_017421085.1 Desulfovibrionaceae bacterium
CAGGTAAATTTGAAAAGGAGACACCTCCGAAATTTTCTGTTAAATAAAATTACCAGTCGACTTCTTCTCCTATTGTACCTAAAAATTGTGCTTTTATCGCATTATTACAATTTGGGAATTTTTTCATTTCATCCGCACCCATTTGTTCCGCTAATTCCTTACATTCTTCGACTTTGGCATCTCTGATATCTTTATTTTCAGGTTGTCTATACCAGTCCACGGTACACTTATATCAGAAGCCGTCACATTATAGCCGAGCGCTGCAAGCCCTATTGCCTGTGTTCCTATTCCGCAGGCGCAATCAAGAATGTTCGCCGAACTGTCAAACCCGTTATCCCGAAAAAGTCTGTTCAAAATCAAGGCTTGTTCATACGTTTCAGATTGCCAGTCAAGGAAAAGCTTATCATATTGATCAGCCAAATTATTGTAAAAAGTCTGGACAATACTCATACTGACACATAGCTAAGCTGCTGCTTTTATCAAACTTTACAATTGTGAAGGCAGCCCCAGCAGGCGGTTGAATTCCTAATTTCAGCCTCAGGCGCTGATACTTTTTAACTGACAGAACAACCTGTACGCAGCTTGCCTCACACCCGCCTTATTTTAACGGCAACCTGCCCAGCTTGAACAATGAGTTTAATTTGCCGATTCAAAAGTAAATATTAACGAGATCTGTCAACCGGCACGCAGAGATTTTGCCGCGCTGTCCAAAATGCCGTTGATAAACGCAAGTGCCTTCTGATCGGCGTATTGTCTTGCCAGCTCCAGAGCCTCGCTGATAATTACCTTTTCCGGGGTTTCCCGGTTAAACATAAGTTCATACAAGCCCATGCGCAAAAGAGTGAGTTCCACTCTGCCCAGCCGTTCCAGCTTCCACCCTTCAGAAAACCCGGAAATCAGCCTGTCCAGCTCACCGGCTTCCGACCATACCCCATACACCAGCTTCCAGGCAAACCCTTCCGGCCTGGCCTGCTGCGGGGCGGGCTCTCCATCAATCAAAGAAGCGTCTTTAATGGTTTTGGCATTGCAAAAAATGCTGCGCAGCTCTTCCAGATTGTCCGGGGAGCTGAAGCCAATGCTGTACAGCACCTGAAAAGCATAACCTCTGGCGGCGCGTCTGCCTCTTGCCAGGGGCCTGGGGCGTCTGTCGCAATCACTCTGAATATTCTGCATTATAACTGCTCCAGAACTCGCACGGTTTCAAGCATGGCCATTGCTGCCTCCACTCCTTTGTTGCCTGCCTTGCTGCCGGCGCGCTCCACCGCCTGCTCAAGACTGTCGCAGGTAAGCACCCCAAAGCCTACGGGAACGCCGTGCTTCAACGAAACCTGGGCAATCCCCTTGGAGCACTCGGCGCACACATAGTCAAAATGAGGGGTTGAACCTCTGATTACCGCTCCCAGGGCCACAATCCCGGAATATTTTCCGCTCTGAGCCGCCCGCTCACAAACCAGAGGCAGCTCAAATGCGCCCGGAACTTTAATTATGGTGATATCTTCGCGCTCAGCTCCATGCCTGACCAGACAGTCAACAGCCCCATCCAGCAGACGGGAAGTAATAAAATCGTTAAACCGGCTGACCGCCAAAGCGACCTTAAGCCCTTTGGCGTTAAGTGCGCCTTCAATTATATTTACCGAACTCATAATGACCTCTTGGAGTATATTTGACTTTAAACCGCACACACTTCAAGTATAGAACAAATTTTGATGAGTGGACAGATGCAACAATTTGAAATTTTTGCGGAACTGTTCACCATGCAAACAGACAGCGATAAGGCAGATAAGCGCTGACCTTTGCGGCTTGAGCCTTAAGCGCCGCACTTGCAGGGTTCTGAGAGCAAATGCCCCATTTTTTCCTTTTTAGTGCGTAAATATGCCTCATTAAATGAACTGCGCCCCAGTTCAAGCGGCACCCGCTCCACTATGTTCAGACCGTAACCCTCCAGCCCGATTATTTTTTTGGGGTTATTAGTCAGCAGACGAATTTTATGCAGCCCCAGATCCAGAAGCACCTGAGCGCCTACGCCGTAGTCACGCAAATCTTCCTTAAAGCCCAAGCGCAAGTTGGCGTCGACCGTATCCAGCCCCTGATCCTGAAGGGCGTATGCCCTGATTTTATTGGC
>JAFQMU010000110.1 GCA_017421085.1 Desulfovibrionaceae bacterium
GGGAAGCGCACTGGAAAGACCTGGCCGCTCACTTTATGCCGCGGCGCAGCCGCTTTCTGGATGCGGGCGAGAATACAAACGAAGGCGACGTGCGCAATCATCTGGAGGATGATATCGGCATTCTGGCGCTGCGCACGCTGGCGTCGGGCATGCAGAGCGGCCTGACCAGCCCTGCCCGACCCTGGTTTTCTCTGAGCATGCAAAACAAAGAGCTGGCCGATCTGCACCCGGTGCGGGCCTGGCTGCACGAGTGCTACGAACGCATGGTGGCGGTTTTTGCCCACTCTAACTTTTATGACCAGATACACATGCTTTACCGCGAGCTGGCTGCATTCGGCACAGGGGTGATGTTTGTGGAGGAAGATGCGGAAAGCCTGCTGCGCTGCCGCACTGAAACCGCCGGTACCTACTGTCTGGACACGGATGCCTCGGGCCGGGTGGATACCATTTTCCGCCGCATCAGAATGACCGGGCGGCAGGTGGCTGATGCCTGGCCCGATACCTGCCCGGCGCATATCAGGCGGGCGGCGGAAAATGACGGCGGCCGCTGGCTGACCCTGCTGCATGCGGTGGAGCCGAACCCCGACTGGCAGGAAGGGGCGCTGAATGCCTCGGCAAGGCGGTTCCGGTCTGTATTTATGCTGATTGAGGGCGGCAATGAAATATTGGAAGTGGGAGGGTATTTTGACTTTCCGGCGATGTGCCCGCGCTGGGATACCACTGCCAGTGACATTTACGGCACAAGCCCGGCCATGGATGCTCTGGCTGACTGCCGCCAGCTTCAAAAAATAGTGCACGACGGGCGCCTGGCATTGGAGAAGGAAGTTAACCCGCCTCTGGTGCTCAGCGGCGCGGGTTCGGGTGACCTGGACTCTTCGGCCGGGGCGCTCAACGTTATTTCTCCGCTGGCGCAGGGGCAGCCGGCTATAACCCCGCTTTATCAGGTGAGGGCAAATTTGCAGGCGCTTGAAAATACCAAGGCGCAAATAAAGCAGCAGATTCGGGAAATGTTTTTCAACGATCTGTTTTTAATGATCAGCCATGCCAATCGGCAAATGACAGCCACTGAGGTGGCGGAGCGCAACGCGGAAAAGATGCTGCTGCTGGGGCCGGTGCTTGACCGGCTGCGCTCGGAGCTTTTTCAGCCTCTTATTGAACGGGTATGGGGCATTCTTGACCGGGGGGGGCGCCTGCCCATGCCGCCGCAGCTTGAAGAGCTGAGCGGAGCGGAAATTAAAATTGAATTCATATCCATTTTGGCACAGGCCCAGAAACAGGCGGGAGTGGCGGCAATAAGCCAGGTGGCTCAGTTTGTTGGGATGATGGCTCAGCTTAACCCGCAGGCTCTTGATAAGCTCGACGTGGATGAGGCTATTGATGAGGTCGCTGAAATGCAGGGAGTTCCGCCAAAAGTGGTGAGAGCCGCTGAGGCCGTGGAGGAAATCAGAGCTGCCCGGGCCAGGCAGGAAGAGGCCGCAGCTAAAATGCAGATGGCTCAAAATGCCGTGGGTGCGCTGGCAGGCGGGGCAAAGGCGGTTAAAGACTTAAGCGCGGCAGGGGCTGTGCAGGCCGGGGGCAGGCAGGAAAAAACAGGCGGTAACCTATGACGGACAGGGGAAAAATTCGGCGGGAACGGTTTGAAAATGCGCTTGCCGATGGGCTCAGGCGGCCGGAAGTGCGATTAGTTCTGCTGGAGATTTTGAGCGCGTGCAATTTAATGCAGGCTTCATATGCTGCCGGAGATGCCCTTGCCACTGCGCACAACGAAGGAATGCGCCGGGTGGGGCTGTGGCTGAAGGGGGAAATTGACGCCGCAGACCCCGAGGCATTTGCCCGGATGCTGCTTGAACAAGATTGAAAGGAGCAAATATGGACGAAAGTTTAAATGGGGGGACAGAGGGTGAGACCTTAACCGCAATGGGGCATGAGCCCGAGGCTGACTTAAAAGAAGACGGCAGCACAGGGACCAGCATGTTGACCCGGGATGACGTGCCGGGAGCAGAAAATCATGCACCGGAACTGGAAGCTGACGGGAATGAAGGACAGGGCAAACA
>JAFQMU010000012.1 GCA_017421085.1 Desulfovibrionaceae bacterium
ATCCAGCACGGGGTTGCCGCTTTCGTCCAGAACATCAATCCGCTTCTCAAAGGTCGCAAACTCAATCGGAACAGACCTGCTGCCTTTCTTGATTTTATAACCGGCTTCCGAGGCCTGTTTGAAAGTCATCCAGCGATTATCCCCGCCTTCAGCCATAATGGATAACCAGACCCGGTTGCCCCCTCTGTAGACCGTACCGGAAACCGGGTTATGAGGCACAAGATCATTGTTCGGAGTCCAGGGCTTCTGCCAGGGGGCGGTGCCCTGCTCCAGCATCCCAATCACCTTTTCCGCAAACTCTTCATAAAAGGCTTTCCTTTCAGGCTTTTGAACAGAGCTATTCATATTCTCCTTCCCTCCTGGCCAGAATGTCCGCTTCAACGTCTTCTTCACTCACAGCCGTTTCCTCAAACACCCCCATTGCTTCGGCAAGCGGGGGATCGAGTTCAACTGCATAGCCGTCCGCCGCCTGAAGCTGCACTTCACGGGCGGCCGCATTAAAATATTCCTTGTCTTCCATAGTTTGTTCTCCTTGGTTGGATTGTTGCGTATTCAAATCTTGACTTGTAGCTCAAAAGGGCTACAAGTATACTTATCTGCATAAAGGAGGTTAAAATCATGCCCAACAGTGCGGTTGTCAGAGCCAGAATTGATGAAAAAATAAAGCAGGAAGCAGCGGATGTGCTGGCCAACATGGGACTGACCGTTTCCGATGCCGTCAGAATGACCCTTACTGCCATTGCCAGAGACAAGGCCCTGCCTTTTGAGCTGCGCATTCCCAATCAGGAAACGCTCGATGCAATGGCGGAGCTTGAAAACGGAGGCGGCAAGTCCTTTAAAAACGCTGAAGAACTTTTCAAGGATCTTGGAATTTAGGCAATGCTCACTCCAGTACGCTCCACACGATTTAAGCGCGATGTTAAAAAAGCCGAGCAGGGGGGCCGGGATATGTCCAGACTGCGGGCCTGTATCATCTGTCTGCTGGAAGGCAGACCGCTCCCCGATTCGTTTCGTGACCACGCACTCACCGGCAACTGGAAGGGGTACCGGGATGTCCATATAGAACCGGACTGGCTGCTTATCTACCGAGTTACTGATAATGAGCTGCACCTTGTACGCACCGGAACGCACAGCGAAATTTTTAAGAAATAGTATTTCCATTGCTAAAACAGAATTAAAGGTTCAACTTTTCTGAGCCGATGTAGCTCCACCAGTCCGAAATATCTGCCGTCAAAGCCGCCCGCATGGGCGGAGAGAACCAAGGCCTTGCCCATAGGGATAACTCCAGTCAGGAGTTGGGCTGGCATTTGCCGTCCTTTACTGTCTAAAGCCCTGATTGCGCTTGACGGCCAGAGCGTCCCGTTCACATAAATACCGTTCTGGTCAATGGCGATTTCATCGCCGGGCAGCCCGGCCAGAGTTTTGACCAGAGGCATAATGCCGTTGTCGCAACGCCCGAAGCGCAGATATTCCCTTTCCAGAGCCAGACCGGCAAATTCCCCTTCCAGACACAGTTCCACCTGACTTCCCCGCTCGGGCGTATCCGCCGAAACGTAATAAATGCCTTTGTGCATAC
>JAFQMU010000111.1 GCA_017421085.1 Desulfovibrionaceae bacterium
GAGACTTTCACCTTATCAATGATAGAAGTTCATCAATAGAACCATTAACTCTGAAGCGCTGAAAAAGACCAAGTGTTTTATTGATCATATCAATTGACCGGCTGACGATTTGGGTTCGGCGACGAAACCGGCCCAGCCAATGTCGTTGCAAAGCGTTATTTTGCTCAATCTTATAAGTATTTTGTTTGCCCTGGCGTAACCTGGATGCGCCGACAACATCTTGGTATGAAGCATAAAAATCCGTATATACACGCTTAGCTTGCCATAAATTTTGTTCATCGAAGAACTCGGTCAGGGTTTTGGAGCTACGATCACCACACTTCCACCCGATGAAAGCCTTTGTGTTATGATCAACAGCTTTCCAGATCCAAATTCTGTCTTTTTTTTACTAAGATATGAAGACATCTCATCGACTTCAATTTCTTTGATTTCTTCATATGGCTGATGAACAACGTACTTATCGTGAAAAATGCGAATCCAGCGCATTACTGTCTGAGCGCTTACGCCAATTATTTTAGCCGTCATATTCATGGAAAGACCAGAGAGATACAATACAACAGCAAGGATTTTATCTTTAGCCGGCCTCCCATGCGGGGTTTGTCGTGTAAACTGAAAAGAGCAACTTTTGCATTTATAACGCTGTGCTCCAGCCATAAAACCATTCTTTACTATTGCTTCTGAACCGCACTTTCTGCATTGCATAACGCTATCCTCCCTACAAAAGAAAGAATAGCAAATTTATTCCTGTTTGTCATTGAAAAAGTTAAACTCTCCTTAGCTCTGCCAAGGGCTCAGCATTTTAAAACGGGCGTCAGAGAAGCAGCCCAAAGTTTACACAACACGCCATATTGCCGGGCCAGAGCCAGCACCTTATCCAGGGCATCGCCCTGTTCCTGAGTCTGGGCCATCCAAAGCAGCCCCAGCACATTGAAATTCTCGCTGTTATCCCAAAGGCTCTGAAGGCGCTGCCAGGTGCCCATAAACCGGTTTTTCAGAATCGGCAGCGGGTTCACGCTCAGGGCCAGCCCCTGCTCACCCAGCAGATGCAGCAAAGCGGCAGCCTGCTCAAGTTCTGCGCGCAACCCGCTGAGAAACTCCTGCGGCAGCAGCTCCGGACTGTCTGTCAGATAAACAGGCAGCTCCACCGCCAAATCAGAATTATCCGATAACATTCCATCCAGAAGCAAACGCAGAAAATAACGCTGTGAACGCAGCCAGAAGCTGCGGCGGGTATGTTCATGCCCGGAAAGAGAGCGCAGGTTTAAAAAGCCTTCCGGGTCGGCTTCCATATGGCCGCGCTCGGTGAGCCAGGCCCGTACCGGCCCGTCATCCCCACAGGCATCAGGCCACTGCCCTGACTCCAGGCGCGCTCTGGCAAAACGAAATACTGTTTCCGGAGCAATGGCGGTTCTGCACGGACACCCTGGCTCACAGGGGTTGTCAAAGGGGCGGGGATGATCCGGCAAATCGGGCTCAAGACAGAGCGCCCCCTCCTGATAAGGGGCGGTATCCCAGGCCTGGGCGGTGGCCAGAAAGAGGGCAAGCACCGGCAACCTGAGCCCTGCGGCCAGATGCATGGTTCCGGTATCGTTGGTGACCAGAAGTTCACACAGGCTGAGCGCCCCGGCCAGCCCGGGCAAATCGGTAGCCCCAAGCAGACTCAGGCAGGGCGAATGCGCCTGTGCAGCATAGCGGGCTCCAAGATGCTTTTCAGCCTCAGATCCGAGAAGCAGGGGCAGCAGGCCAAGCTCATTCCAGAGCAAATCGCCCAGCCGGGCAAAAAAGCCGGTCGGCCAGCGGCGGCGGTCGTCGCTGGCACCCAGTTGAAAGCCGACAAAACCTCGGAAGCCGCTGTTTTCTTCCCAGCCGGGGTGTTCCCCGTAGCGGTCTGAAACGGAAGCTATACATTTCAGAGCATTTGTTTCAAGCTCATTCCGCAGTTCTTTCATCTCCGCTTCGGACAGACTGCGCAGCTCATAGCGAGGGGGAACCTTCCCCAGCCCGCAGACCTTGCGGAACACATCCACCAGATTGCATGGAGAGTTGCCCCGGGTGCGGCTGGCCGCCTGCAGATAAGTGGCCCAGGCGCTGCTGTTCTCCATGAATCCGAAACTGTCGACTCCAAACCCCATAAATTCAGGAGAGCCCGTTCCCCCAGCCGAATCAGCGGGGGAGTTTTCTTCCTTTCCCAGAGCATCGGCATCGCCGCAAAGGTAACGGGTGAGCATCCGGGCGCTCAGAGTAGGGGTAAGATTAACAATTATGTCTGGTCTGAAAACAGCGCAAAGTTCACTGCGCCAAGTGTGCAGAGCGCTCAGGGCCTCAGGCCAGTTTTCATCAAGCCCTTTCAGCAGGCGGGCGCCGGGAAATGGAAAAACAAACTTGACATCTGCAAGCAGGCCGGCTGCCGGTGAGAACTGCTCCAGACAGGCAAGCCCCACACAGTGCCCCTGATCGCTCAGGCCGCTGACAACAGGCTGGGTTTGCAGCAAGTCGCCGAACCGGGTTAAATTTATAATCAGAATATTCATCTTTTGTGCGCTCCAGTCTCTTTATACTCCAGTTATCTCCCAAGGCAAAGCTGCAAATTGCAACCGCAGCTCCCACGCCTGAAAGATGAACGCCCGGAAAATTGAATTTTCAGGACTTATGATTTATATTCAAGCTCTGTGTTCACAATTTTTTAATGAGGTCTGTTCCATGTCTTTCAAGGATGAATGTTTCAGCTACCATGCCGGCAGCCGCAAAGGCAAAATTGAGGTTCTGCCCAGCAAACCCCTGGCTACTCAAAAGCACCTGTCAATGGCCTACACCCCGGGAGTGGCCGAAATCTGCCATGCCATAACCGAAAACCCGGAAGCGGTATATGACTATACCGCCCGCGGCAATCTGGTTGCAGTGGTCAGCAACGGCACAGCCGTGCTCGGACTCGGCAACATCGGCCCCCTCGGCGCCAAGCCGGTGATGGAAGGCAAGGGCGTGTTGTTCAAACTTTTCGCTGACGTGGATACTTTCGACATCTGCCTTGACGCATCCGATCCCCAGCTGGTTATCGACTGCGTAAAAGCGCTGGCCCCCACCTTCGGGGGCATCAACCTGGAAGACATCAAGGCCCCCGACTGCTTTAAAATTGAGCAGGAACTGATGGAAAGCATGGATATTCCTGTCCTGCACGATGACCAGCACGGCACGGCCGTAGTGCTGGGCGCAGCCCTGATAAATGCCATGCACCTGGCCGGAAAAAAAGCGGCCGATCTCAAGGTGGTGGTTAACGGAGCAGGTGCGGCAGGCATTGCCGGGGCGCGTTTTCTGACCAGCCTCGGCATCCCGGTTTCTCAGATTCATATGTTTGACTCACGCGGCCTGATCCACCGGGGGCGCGGAGATCTTACCCCTGCCAAGCTGCAGTTTGCTCAGGAAAAAGACGCCTCCCTCACAGAAGCCCTTGCCGGGGCCGACTGCTTTATCGGCTGCTCGGTGCGCGACGTCATCACCCCTGAAATGATTCGCAACATGGCCCCCAGCCCGATTATCTTCGCCTGCGCCAATCCTGACCCGGAAATTCCCTATCCCCAGGCCAAGGCCGCCCGCCCCGATGCCATAGTGGCTACAGGCCGTTCCGATTATCCCAACCAGGTAAACAATGTGCTGGGTTTCCCCTTCCTGTTCCGGGCAGCTCTTGACTGCCGCGCCGAAAAATTTACTGAAGGCATGAAAATTGCCGCGGCCAACGCCCTGGCCCGGCTGGCCAGAGCGGAGCAGGACCCGGAAGTGCTCTCCGCCTATGGACTTAAAGAGCGCGAATTCGGCGTTGAGTCGCTTCTGCCTCTGCCCTTTGATCCTCGTCTGGCCGAATGCGTGCCGCCGGCAGTGGCGAAAGCCGCCATGGATGAAGGCGTGGCCCGAAGACAGATTGACCTCGATACCTATCCTCTGGAACTCAGAAAGCGGATGGACAGCCTGAAAGAGCGCATCGCCCGTGTGCTTTAGGCTGATGCAGTTTAACGGGCGCAACTTTGAATTTTGCTGCCAACAACAGCCGATACGCTCAAACATATCATCTGCCGGCAGCGCCGCTTAGTTTATTTAAGGAGAATACCTGTATGAAATTAAATATAAACGCAATATCCTGGGCTGACTGTTTCGCCGCGGAACAAACCGGGGTGGATGCAGCAATCCTGTTTGCCTGGGAGGATACTCCCCCCTGCGAATGCTTTGCAGGGCTGCGAGACGCCCCGGAGTTGAAAGACTTCAAGGGCAAAGCCAGCGAGTTGGCTCTGGTTTATTATCGTGACCCTGAAAAAATCGGGCTTGAACGCATTTTACTGGTAGGGCTTGGCGATCCGGCCAAATTCTCCCTGACGGTTCTGCGCATGGCCGCCGCCAATGCCATGCGTCGGGCGCGGGAGCTCAAGCTTAAGCGCACCGGACTGGTGCTTGACCAGATGCTCTGCACCCTGCAAAAAGGCGGAATCAGCCAGTTTGATGAAACGGCGCTGGCCCGGGAAGGCGCCATCAGCGCAGCCCATGCCCTTTATAAATATGACCGCTTCAAAACGGTCAGTCAGGAAGAGGCGGGCGAAATGGAAACATATTCCATTATCTATAAGCAGCCGACCCGGCGAGAGCTGGCAGAATGTACAGCCGAATTTGTGCAGAAGGTGAGCAGCGGGGTCTGTCTGACCAAAAATCTTTGCAACGGCCCGTCCAACGTTATTACCCCGGCGGCCATGGAAGCTGCCGCCGCGGATGTAGCCGCCCGGCATGGCTTTAAAATATCAGTTCTGCGCGAGCAGGAAATCCGCGAAAAGGGCATGGGCGCCTATGCAGCCGTTTTTAACGGCTCGGCTCTGGGCGGTCGGCTGATAATTCTTGAATGGGCCCCTGAGGGTGCGGAAAATGAAGCTCCGCTGGTGTTTATCGGCAAAGGGCTTACCTTTGACTCCGGCGGCATCAGCATCAAACCGGCAGCCGGTATGCACGAGATGAAAAGCGATATGGCCGGAGCCGCTGCGGTGCTCGGCATGTGCGAGGCCCTGGCCGGTCTGCGCTGCCCCAGACGGATAATCGCCATGCTCGCCTGCGCTGAAAACATGCCCGATGGTGCAGCCATGCGTCCGGGCGACATTGTCACCTCTCTTTCCGGCAAGACCGTTGAAATTCAAAACACCGATGCAGAAGGCCGACTTGTGCTCAGCGACACCCTGACCTATGCCGAACAGACTTACAAACCCAGGCTGATTGTCGATATCGCCACCCTGACCGGGGCCTGTAGGGTAGCCCTGGGCGGAGAAGTCGCCGGTATGTTCTGCACCGATGAAACGCTTCAGGAGTTTGCCCTGAAGGCAGGTCAGCTGAACGGCGACCGGGTCTGGCCCCTTCCGCTCTGGGACGAGTTTTTCGATAATATGAAAAGCATAACGGCCGACATGTCTAATGCCGGCAGCCGCGAAGGCGGGGCAATCAATGCAGCCCTGTTCCTCAGGCAGTTCATTTCCAGAGAACAGACCTGGATGCACCTCGATATTGCCGGGCCTGCCTATAACGAAAAAGGCAATGCCCTGCGCGAGCCTGGCGCTACGGCATTCGGTCTGCGCCTGCTGCTTGATATTGCCATGAACTGGAAATAATTCAGATGACTTTGCGGGGGGAGCGAAGCTTTCCCCGCAAAACACCTGACTTCCATATCGTCAACAATTTAAGATAAATGAAATATCTAGGCATTGATTACGGTGATGAGCGCACAGGGCTGGCCGTCTGCGATCAGGGTGAGCGCATGGCTTTCGCCCTGAAAACTCTGCATCGCAAAACCCTGCCCGGCAGGGAAGAATTTTTGCGAGCCCTGCTTGCGATTGCCGAAGAGCAGGGCGCCGGCGGCCTGGTTATTGGCCTGCCGCTGCCGCTCAACCCCGATCCGGACATGGGGGAGCCGCGCACCTGCCGCAAAGCGCGCAACTTTGCGGCCCGGCTGGGGCGGCGCACCAGCTGGCCCATCTATCTGATAAATGAGGCCCTGTCTTCCAGTGAAGCGGAAGAGCGGTTGCGTCAGGCCGGCTTCAAAGGCCAGAAGCTCAAGGATAAACTGGATGCGGAAGCCGCCGCCGTAATTTTACAGCAATTTTTAAACCTGCCGTTGGAACAACGCGCCCTGTGCGAGCTTGCAAGATGAGCGATTTGCCCGAATCTCCCACCCCATCTGGCGACACCACCGTTCAGACACCCTCTAAAAAGCGGCGCCGCTGGCTGCTCTGGCTGGCGCTCGTTATAATTGCAGGCGCGGCCGCCGCAGGGGCCGAGGCTTATCGCTTTGTTCATTCTCCGGCATCAGATGCGGAAAAAAATATTGTGCTGGAAATAAATCCCGGTGAATCGTTCGACACAGTGGCCAGACGTCTGCATAACGCCGGGGCGGTCAGCAGCGTGTTCAAGTTCAAGATACTGGCCAGACTGCGCGGCGAAACCGGAAATATTCAGGCCGGGGTCTTTGAATTCTCAACCGGCTGGACCCCCATAGAAGTGCTCCATCAGATGGTTTACGGCAAACCCACTCTGGAGCGCCTGACCATCAGAGAGGGTCTGCCCTGGTGGGAAGTGGCCAGAGCAGTGGAGCGGCAGGGCTTTGCCAGAGCGGAAGACTTCACAGCCGTCATCCATGACCCTCAGTTTCTTGCCGACATGGGCATTCCCTTTGCCAATGCCGAGGGTTTTCTTTACCCAGACACCTACTTTCTGAAAAAGCCGCCGGAAGAGCTCACCCGCAAGGAAGCGCGTCAGATTGCCGCCCGGATGGTCGACACGTTCTGGCAGCGGGGAAGCAGACTCTGGGGCGATAAGCGCCCCGGCAAAGATGAGCTGTTTCATCTGGTAACCCTGGCATCTCTGGTGGAAAAGGAAACCGGCGTGCCCGCGGAGCGGGCGCGGGTAGCCGGGGTATACGCCAACCGCCTGCGGGCAGGTATGCTTTTACAGTGCGATCCAACCATAATTTACGGGCTTGGCGAAAAATATGACGGCCGCCTGCGCCGCCGTCATCTTGAAGATTCGGCCAATACCTATAATACCTACAAACACCCCGGCCTGCCGCCAGGCCCGATCTGCTCGCCCGGCCTGGCCGCGCTTCAGGCGGCTCACGAACCCGAAGCCCATAAGTTTTATTATTTTGTCGCCACCGGCAAACCTGACGGAACCCACTATTTCAACACCAATCTTAATGCTCACAACCGCGATGTAAAAAAATATCTGGCGGAGCTCAAGCGCAGAAAGGCGGAAGCCAGACGCCGGGAAAAGGAAAAACACGATATTGTCGAGGCAGGAAACAGCACAGCCCCATCTGACAGCAGCCCGGCTGTGGAAATGAAAGAACTGGCGGAGTAAACAGCCTCTTCGGAATTCTCATCCTCCCCTTGACAGTATTACCCGGTTGAACATAAACTTTTGTTTATGTTGGGATATAATATATCCGCCATTCAGGACGTTAAAACTGAAGCAAACGCCGCTCATAAAACCGGCTGCTTCAGGCGCGACCTCAGATTCAACCGACAACAAAAGGAGTTTTCATGCAAACAAGCTTTTTGCCGGGCATAGAACTCAAGGTGCCCCTTTTGGGCTTTGGCTGTATGCGGCTGCCCACCGCATCAAGCAATCCGGCTGATATCGATGAGGCTCTGGCTCAGAGCATGGTTGACAGGGCAATGGAAGCAGGTGTGAACTATTTTGACACCGCACGGCCTTATCACGAAGGCAACAGCGAACCGTTCATCGGGCGCGCACTGAAAAAATATCCCAGAGACAGCTATTATCTGGCCAGCAAGCTGCCTATCTGGGAGGTAAAGCAGCCCGAAGACGTGGAAAGGCTGTTTAATCTCCAGCTGGAAAGATGCGGGGTGGACTATTTTGACTTTTACCTGGTGCACAATCTGAACAAGCGCGATTATGACACCATGGTCAGAAACTTTGTTTATGGTCAGCTCCTGGCCAAGAAAAATGAAGGGAAAATTCGCTTTCTTGGTTTTTCTTTCCATGATGAGCCCTATTTGTTGGAAGAAATCTGCCATGCCTATGAATGGGATTTTGCCCAGATTCAGCTCAATTATATGGACTGGAAGGACATAGAAGCGGAGAGCCTGTATAATACGCTGATCAGACGCAAAATTCCGGCGATTATCATGGAGCCGGTGCGCGGCGGGGCCCTCGCCACACTTTCGCCTGAGTCCGCAACGCTGCTTAAAAATGCCCGCCCCGATGCAAGCCTCGCCTCCTGGGCATTGCGTTTTGCCGCCGGGCTGCCCGGCGTGCTTACAGTGCTTTCCGGGATGAGCAGTCCCGAACAGCTTGAAGACAATATCAAAACCTTTTCCGATTTTGAGCCCCTTACTGAAGATGAAACCAGGCTGCTGCAGGAAGCGGCCGCAATTTACCGCAGCTCAGGCGAAATTCCCTGCACAGCCTGCGGCTATTGCACTCCCTGTCCGTTCAAGGTGGATATCCCCCGGGTAATCGGCTGCTACAATCACTATTTACAGACTAAAAACTGGGTTGCCTTCGACAGCCTCTACTGCACCATGCCCAATCCAGCCAAGGCCCACAGCTGTACCAGGTGCGGCCTGTGCCTCCCCAAGTGCCCGCAGGCCCTGCCCATACCTGATTTAATGGAGAAAATCGGAAAATTTGCAGAAGAAATTGCCCAGAACAATTAAACTGTTGATAATTAATGAAACTTTCCGGCAGACAGCTGAATTCTGCCGGAAAGTTTTTATTTTAAAAAAATTTACCCCGCTCCGAAGAAATTATTGTTTCAATATATTTAAACAATAATATATTCATCTATAATTCAAAAAAAAAAAAAAAAAACGAACTATATTTCTGGCAAAACAAATGAAATGCGAAATAATATTCTATTTAATATAAAGTGACTATATTTTAGTTCGTTTTTTAAATAATGCCCTTTATTGCATGCTCCCAGCTGTTTCCTGACGGAGCGCCCGTCAGACTTTACCTCTATTGAAAATTGAGATATTCCTGATTACAGTTGCACTGAAGCAAGAGGGTATTGCAGTGTCCATCATCCGCATAGGAAAAATAATAAATATTGCTGTGCTTTGTTTCGCAGCTACTTTTTTGATAGTAGCTTATCATCTCTACTCCAATATAGATAACCACATAAGTCATGCTGGAAAAAGATATGCTACCATTGAGCTTACCAATGAGCTGCTGAGGTCTTCCCGCGGTCTTACTGAAAATATACGCCTTTTTATTCTGACCAGAAACCCCAAATATGAACAGGAATATTTCAACATTTATAATGAGAGAGCCGGAAATATTCCGCGATCTGAAGACAAAATTATCGAACCGGGACGCAAGGTCAGCCTGATTGCCCTTTTTGAAGAGTACGCCTTCTCCCATAAGGATTACTTGATTGCCAAAAAAGCTTATGACCTGTCGGAAGAACTGGCCTTGCTCGAAAATGCAGCCATGCATACTGCCAAGGGCATTTTCCCAGATGCTGAAGGCAATACTGTGAAAGGCAAACCCGACTGGAACAAGGCTCGACAGTTAATTTTCAATGACAGTTATATAGAACACCAAAAGGCAATTATACGACCGTTGCAGGAGATTCTGCTTGAACTCAATAAAAATGCTATCTCCTACACCAAAGAAGTTGAAAGCAATATGCTCCGGCTGGGGCAGATATTTATCTTTCTGGTTGTCTGCTTCAGCATGATATCCATTGCATGGATATACTATTCAAAAAAATATATTCAAATCCCCTTTGAAAAAATTACCGCACTTTCTGAAAACATTGTCGATGGATTTATCGACAGCAAGTCCAAAAAGGAGCTGGATAACGAGCTTGAACATCTTGCCCACACCCTTGGCCTGGTGGAAAAGCGTCTGGAACAGGAAGTAACCCTGAGCTCCACCGATGCCCTCACTCAGTTGCATAACCGGCGCGCTTTCGAGCGCAAACTGCTTGAATTTCAACAGGACTGCGACCGGGGCAAGCACGAGCTGTCCATTCTCATTCTCGACATCGACTTTTTCAAAAGCGTAAATGACCGTTTTGGACATGTATATGGCGATGAGATTCTGAGAAAGTTTGCTGATGCTGTAAAGAAGTGCTCCCGGGAGGGAGATTTTGTGGCCCGCATAGGCGGAGAAGAATTTGCCGTTCTGGTTCAGCTCCCCATTGAAAAGGCCGGGCTCTTTGCAGAACGGATACGCAAGGCTGTGGAAAGCTCAATTTTGCTGCTGGATGGAACTCCCCTCACATGCAGCATCGGCATAGCCCAGTACATACACCCAAAAAGTCAGGATACCCTTTTGCAAAACGCCGACAGCGCGCTTTATCAGGCAAAGCTTGACGGCCGCAACCGGGTTCGCTTTTTCCCGGCGGAAAACACATCGGCCTGAAACTTCGAGGGGCCGGAAAAATCAATCCAAAAGATCTCAGGCCCTGCCGTTGCCATAAAACGGCGGGGCCGCACAAATCGGGGGAAACATAAACTTTCAGACCGCCGTAAGGGGCGACCATATATTGCGCAATCTAATTTCATCAGTAAAATAATGGCGCACCCTGTCAGGCCTCATTAACATGTACGACGCCACGCCAGCCCGCGATGCCGGTATAGGCAATCGGCATATTCATTAATTTAACGATACTTTTCCGATAATCAGGCAGCGTTAGACCATACCGTATCTATATTAATCTTAAAGGAGGAGCCGACCGGCGTCAGGACTGCGGTCCGGACGGTTTCCGTCCGGACCGCTTTGAATCTTTTCAGAAGCTGTA
>JAFQMU010000112.1 GCA_017421085.1 Desulfovibrionaceae bacterium
AAACATATTCCATGGGCGGCCAGTTGGGATCGGTAGCAATTACATAGGTTTTGTCGTCGGCGAATGCCTGGCTGGCAAACAGGGTCATTACCAAAGTCAGAAAGATCTTCTTTAACATAATCACTCCATTAATAATAAGATGATTAAAATGAACCCGGCGCTATGCTGGGCAACGTTGCTTGTTAAAATCAACCCTATCCAACATAAACCTTAATCCGGGGACCTCCGTATGGCATTCAGCTCAAAAGCTGTTACCGAGCCTCACCGAACCATTTCTGCATAAGTTCGGCTTCAATCCCCTTTTCTCTTACGCGCTTAAGTCCCTCATTGAAAATATCACGCAATTCTGTATTACCTTTTTTAAACACAATGCCGTACTCTTCGACTTCCGCATCTTCAATAATGAAGGCGATTTTCAATTTGCCGGCATAGGTTTCATTCATCAGCACAAAGCTTGCAGCGGTGGGCTCATCGCACACTACGCCGTCAATACGCCCTGAGTAGGCAGCTTCAACAGCCAGAGGCAGTGAGTCATAGGACTTGTCGGTTACGCCGTCCATGGCCTGAATGGCAAAGTGCCCGGTAGTGCTCACCTGAGCGCCCAGGGTCTTGCCCTTAAGGTCTTCCGGCGACTTGGCATCGTTATCCTTGTTCAGAATTACCGCCTGCTTGCACTGATAGAACGGATCGGAAAACTCCATGGATTTTTTGCGTTCTTCAGTAATGGTCACAGAACCGGCCACAACGTCAAAACGACCAGTGTCAAGACCGGCGAACAAACCATCCCACTGCACGTTTTTCCATTCCACATTAAAGCCCATTTCCTTGCCGATGGCATTAACCAGGTCAACTTCGTAACCGGTAAACTGCTTATCGGGGGTGAGAAACTCCATGGGAGGCCAGTTGGGATTGGTAGCCACAACATAAGTTTTTTCCGCCGCAACGGCATTGCCTGCCATCAACAGCATAGCCACAGCCAAAACGATTTTTTTCAACATAACTTTTTTACCCCCTAGTATAGTGAAAAGAATCAGTGGTTCAATTTATTTAGTAGAGCCCCCCAAGTCAAGCATTAATTGCATTATTGCAGACTAGATTGTTATTTTTTTCACGGACATTTCTGCCGAATAATTGACCAGAAAAGCTAGGAAAATTTTTCCAAATAAAAAATTGCAAATTCGTCACCATGATAACTAACAATAAACACTGAATATTTCTACTTTGGCACCATCATTGCTTAGCACTGAGCAAGACTATCCATAGGAGGGTAATTAGATGTCTTTGGTCGTAAATCACAATATGATGGCAATGAATGCTGCCAGGAACCTGTCCACCAATTACGGTCGTCTGTCAAACTCTGTGCAGCGTCTTTCTTCCGGTCTGAGAATCAACACTGCGGCAGATGACGCGGCAGGTCTGGCTATTCGCGAATTGATGCGGGCTGATATCGCCACCTATAACCAGGGTGTGCGCAACGCCAATGATGCAATCTCCCTGATTCAGACTGCTGACGGCGCTCTCGGCGTTATCGACGAAAAGCTGATCCGCATGAAGGAACTGGCCGAGCAGGCAGCTACCGGTACCTATAACTCTGACCAGCGTCTGATGATCGAATCCGAATATCAGGCCATGGCTTCGGAAATCACCCGTATCGCCAACTCCACCAAGTTTAACGGAGTATATCTGCTCAACGGCGCCATGTCCGGCTGGGATCATGACGGCACAGGCCTGCAGTCTACCGGCAAGATTAAGATTCACTTTGGTTCCGGCAACAACTGCGCTGAAGACTACTACTATTTCCGCATCGGCACCGCCACTGCTTCCGCTCTTGGCCTAGGCAATCAGGGCGTATCCACCCGCGCCGGTTTCGCAATTTCCACTCAGTCCGCTGCCCAGCATGCCCTTGATGCCATCAACCAGGCAATTATTTCCAAGGACAAGATTCGTGCTGAGCTCGGCGCAATGCAGAACCGTCTGGAAAATACTATTTCCGCCCTGCAAATTCAGGCTGAAAACCTGCAGGCTGCTGAATCACGCATTTCTGACGTAGACGTAGCGACTGAAATGACCGAATTCACCCGCAACCAGGTCATGACTCAGGCTGCTGTAGCAATGCTGTCGCAGGCGAACTCGCTGCCGCAAATGGCTATGCAGCTCATTCAGGGATAAGGTAAAAGAAGTTTACCTGGATGAAGCCGCCTGACAAAACTTTGGCAGCTCGTCAAAGAGGTGAACGCCCAAATTATTTTGAATGCAAGGCTGGGTTATGTTCAGACCAAAGACTTAATAAATAATATAGATAGGAAGGAGGCGATGCCTCCTTCCTATCTATAAATAAAACGTCATTGGCAACAGCTGCGATAATACCGGTCGTTTCAGAGGAATAAACTAATGGCTTTCCCTGCAGCAATCTGCTCAGCCTGTTTAAGAGTTGAACCTGAAGCGGTCAAAACCCGGCCATCGGGCAATGTTACTGATACTTCAATCCAAGCTTTGATGAGGGTACACAGAAGTTTACTAAGGTTGAGATTATCTGTAAGGAATCCCGA
>JAFQMU010000113.1 GCA_017421085.1 Desulfovibrionaceae bacterium
ACGCGGGCCAGCTGTTTCACCAGATCAATGTGTTCGCGGGCGGTGACAATCGTGTCCACCCCCGCCTCAAGGGCCTGGGTGACCAGGCCCTTGTTGAAAGGAACAGCCTTGAACATTACCTTAATCATAACTGGGCTCCCTGTTTAAAGCATTTAACCTGAAAATATTTAAATGCTCCGCCAGCGCAAAGCGCTGCCCGCCGCGCAGATACCGGCGGAATTTACTTCCGCCGTTTGACGTCTGAGCGGGCTTGAAGTTAATCTGTTTTCTGAAAGGCATTGCTTCTTATTTGAAATGACTTTCAGATTATCAGCCAAGTTCGGCCAGAGCCTGTTCAATGCTCCAGTCTTTGTGAACCAGACCGGCCAGAGCTCTGCACAGGGTGGTGGGGTCGGGGTCTTGGAAGATGTTGCGCCCTACCGAAAGCCCGGCAGCCCCAGCCTGGATTGAATCGCGCACCATTTTCAGGAAGGCTTCGGTGGAGTCGAGCTTGGGGCCGCCTGCAATCACAACCGGAACACGGCAGCCGTCAACTACATGGCGGAAGCTTTCCACATCGCCGGTGTAGGCCACCTTGACGATGTCGGCGCCAAGTTCGGCGCCTACCCGGGCGCAGTGAGCCACCAGGTCGGGGTCATATTCATTGCTCACTTTGGGGCCTCGGGCGTAAATCATAGCCAGCACGGGCATTCCCCAGTAGTCGGCATCGGTGACAATTCTGCCCAGGTCGGCAAGCATCCGGCCTTCATCTTCATCACCCAGGTTTACATGCACGGAAACGCCGTCGGCGCCAAGCCGCAGGGCGTCTTCCACCGTGCCTACCAGCACCTTGGAGTTGGAGTGGGGGGAAATGCCGGTAGAGGCAGACAGGTGAATGAGCAGGCCAAGGTCGGGCCCGCTGTCGCGCGAAGAAATGCGGGGCATGCCCTTGTGCATGATTACCGCGTTTACGCCGCCGTTGGCCACCTTTGATACGGTGTCGTGCATGTTCACAATGCCCGGCATGGGCCCGGCGCTGATGCCATGGTCAAGGGGCACCAGCAGGGTGCGCCCGTCTTCACGGTTCATAATTCTCTGCATTCTGATTCGTTTGCCGATGTTCATATCTTTTACCTCGATGTTTTTGAGCTTGCAGCAAAGCCCCGCAAAAAAAAAAGGGCTGCAACTTTTGCTGCAGCCCCATGTTGATTGTTTGTTAAACCAAAACTACTTTTTGATTACAACACAACTCCCATCAGCTGCAATTTTGCGGCTAAAGTAAAAGTAGCTGAAGCTGAAACAGGAATTATGCAGTTTGCTGAACATATAAATATCTCTTTACCGGCCCGGCTTACCATGCCGGAATTATTAATGCGCAAAGGATACTCAAGCCCCGGAAAATGTCAATATTTTTTGGGAAAAATTATACGGGCCGGGCTCTCTGTTTTTTCTCTATCAGACTTTTCCCGGCCTCAGCCGGTATGCCGGTCGGCATCCCGCCGCGTTGCTTAAAATTTCTGTTACGTGATATGGCCTGTATTTTGCAAATGTCAGACAAAGTCAAATTGTTGTCATTTCAGATTGGCAGGATACAGGAGCAGGACAAGTGCAAATCAATAAAATAATTCTCGATTACTACGCGGCGGCGGCTCAGGCGCATAACCGCAATGCAATCAGCCATGCCGTTTCGCCTCAGGCGGAAGAAAAGCGTGGAGATTTGCTCAACCCCAAGGACACTGTAAACTTTTCCGCCGCGGCGCGGGAAGCGGCGGCCAACCCCGCTGCTGTGTCTGCAACAGAAAACAACGGCAACAATCCTTTCAAAGAGCAGGGCGATAGCCAAAACAGCAATGCCAATGCGTATACGCTTTCACCTGAAACCCAGAGCGCAGAAATAAAAGCCCGAATCAGCCAGCTTGCCTCCAATCTCTCGCAGGTTATGAGCAGCGCTCTTCCTGAAAATGTGAAAACCGCCCGGGCCGGTTCGCTTTACGGGCAAATTTCTGAGCTGAGCGCCAGGCTTACCCAGCTTCAGGTGTAAAAGTTTTTCCCTGCCGGAAAGCCGCTTCACCCCATGCCGCTGCATGGGGTTTTTTATTCTGACTGATAAGGGAAGACAGGGTAAGGGGCAATCACCAGGCTGGCCTTGTGATTTCCCCTTAACAGGTTCTTTCTGTAAATCACCGTGGCGCACGGCTTATTTTAACTAAATTTCTGATGCACCACATCTGCTGAATGAGGTAAGGGGGCGTATTACCGCGGTTCAATTCCGGCGCCACATCCTGACTTTTTGTTATCATATAACATATTGAAATATATGGATAAAAAATGGACATTTCTGCTGAATACCCACAAAAAAATTTTTGTTGGATGTAGTTGGACGCTTTATAGATAGCGGTATAGGGAGGAGGTAGAGCAAGGGCAGAAACTCTGGCTCTGTTTCAGTCTGCCACTCCTGTCAATGTGTAGTAATCGTAAGCGTTGTTAAGTCTAGACTTTTCAATCTGCTTTACTGTTATTGAATTTTATATATATGATGTTGCAATAAAATACTACTGATTTAAATACTCTTATATCATGAATGCTTTAAATTATTACTATGTTATTTTAGTAAAATCAATACCATTTGCACAAATTGTCATTTTGTATAGTTCTACATTGCAGTTTTTTGAAACTTCTTTAAGTTTATATTCATGTGATTTAGCTATATTATGCCCCATATAAATTTTATCAATTGCTGGAAAAAGTAATTTGCTTTGCCCATCAAGAACATCAAGTAGTGGAATATAACGCCATTCATTTTCATAACTCCAGTCTTCTAACTTATGAATGGCAATCATTGTAAATATATCTATAAAATTTTGAGATAATAAAATATTATCTGCATATTCTAATAATTTTTTTACATATTTTACAGGAAACATCCTTAGTCTTTGCGGGCTATTTTTTTCAAAAACAGCCATATTATATTGAATACATATACCTTTATATTTGTTTGCATAATGATTCCACATTGGAATATTTGTG
>JAFQMU010000013.1 GCA_017421085.1 Desulfovibrionaceae bacterium
ATCCCTGCCGCGGTGCACAATCAGACGCTGCGCATCATCATCGCTGCAGTCGGGTATGCAGAACGGGCAGGCATCGGCCTTGGGGCCGAGAATATATTCCATACGCCAGGGAGCCCACATTACTTTCATGACGCCTGTTCCTTATTGTCAATCAGTACCAGAATTTCAATAAAATAGCATTAATTTAAAACAGGAAAAAATCAATCGACATTTTGCGGCTGCCCCTGCATACTGTCCAGAAGTTCTCTTGCCAGATTCAGCTGCGCAGTGCGGCTCACCGCCTGCCCATCGAGCTTTGACCTGAAAACCTGTCTGAGAATTTCTCCGAAAACCGGCCCCGGGGTTCCGCCAAGGGCAATCAGGTCTTCTCCGCTGATATCCGCCTTCATATTTCTGATTGCAGTGATGTAGTGCACCAGGGGCTTGCGCTCTTCCTCATCGTCCATATTCGACAGGATGTACAAAATCGCCTCAGTGGGGAGCTCACCCAGCATATCGTGAAAAGCGCTCATGCTCAGGCTGTTGCGCGCCCGTCCCATCTTCTGTATTTTTTTGAGCACAATGTTTACTTCTTCCCGCATACTCAGGAAATTCTTCCGCGCATTGTCGTTAAATCCCATTCGTTCCAGCAGCGAGGCCGCATCGAGATATTTGGCTCCGCCGCACAGACACAGAAAGTAACATATCCAGGGGTCAGCCAGAGGGCTGAAATAAGACAGCCGGTGCCAGGATAGGGTTTTTTCCAAATTGACAATGCTTTCTTCCTTTGTTGAGGAGATTTTCAACAGCGGATGAATGGCATCGGCCAGGCGCAGCCTGTCCATGCGCAAAAAGCAGCTGAGCGGGGAGTCTTCTTCCATCATCAGTTGCAGCTCATTAAAAATGCGGCTGCCGGACAGTTTATCCAGTACATTGAGTTTCAGGGCGTTTTTAATCAAACGCTCGGTCTGGTTGCTCAAGTTGAATTTAAAACGCTGTTCAAAGCGCACCGCCCTTAAAATGCGGGTAGGGTCTTCCACAAAACTCAGGGCGTGCAGTACCCGCACAATTTTTTCCTTCATATCGCGCTGCCCGCCGAAAAAATCCACCAGCAGCCCGAAGCGCTCGGGGTTGAGGTGAACAGCCAGGGCATTTATGGTAAAATCGCGCCGGTAAAGGTCCATCTTAATGGAAGAAAGCTCAATGGTGGGCATGGCGGCCGGATGCTTGTAATATTCAAGGCGGGCAGTAGCCACATCAATGCGCTGACGAACTCCCTGTTCATCATGAAAAATAATCGCCGCGGTTTTGAACTCGTGGTGGGGCCTGATTCTGCCGCCCAAATCTTCACTGAAGGCCCGGGCAAATTCAATGCCGTCGCCTTCAACAACCAGGTCAATATCAAAATTGGGTTTGCCGAGCAGCAAATCGCGCACAAAACCGCCCACGGCATAAACTTCCATACCCATGCTTTCCGCTTTCTGACCGGCGGCCCGCAGCCATTCAATATGCTCATCCGGCAGGCGGGAAAGCAGAAAACTTTGAATATTGCGCGATTTCTGGTCTTCGGGAGGCAGGGCTTCAGGAACCCGCGCCGTATCTTCAAGCAGGGCTTCCATAATATCCGTTCGGGAAACCACCCCAATCAGCCGCTTGTTGTCAAGCACGGGGATAAGCGACTGCTGTTCGTCAATCACAATTTCCATCAGGGAATAAAGGCTGCTGGCGGCGTCTATGCTGAAGAAAGCCCGGCTCATGTATTCAGAAACAGACTGTTCGCCAAGGCCGTGCACAAGGGCCTTGGCCGCAAGCTGATGTTCGATTATGCCTGTGCAGAGGCCGGTATCCGGGCTGACCACGGGCATGGCCTTCAGGGCATAGCGCACCATAATTTCTTCGGCCTCGGCAATGCTGTGATTTTCCCGTACAAAATGCGGAGGGCTGCTCATAATGTCGCGCACGAGAATCTGGGAATTAACCAGAGAAAAAAGCAGGCCGAACAGGGCCTCTCTGGCTTCCGACAGGGTTTTGTCCTTCACCGAGGCCGAGGCCGCCCCGGCATGACCGCCGCCGCCGAAAGAAGCGCAAATGCGGCTGCAATCAACCTCAGGAACGCTGCTGCGCGCCACTATCTGAACCTTGTCGCCCATGGCTGCCAGCGCAAAAATAACCTTGGAGCGAGTCATCTGCATGGCATGCTGCACCAGGTCGGAAAAATCGCCCACAAAAGTTTCCAGGGCCACATCCATAATTAAAATGGGAATTCCGTTTATTTCCTGAAGGTGGCCCGACTCAAGCATGGTATGCAGCAGAGCCACCTGATCGGGGGTCATGGTCTTGCGGATGAGCTCGGCAATGACGTTCAAGTCCATTTTCTGGCCAAGCAGCCATGCTGCCGCGAGCAAATCGTGCTCAGTGGTGGAGCTGAAGACAAGCGAACCGGTATCTTCATAAAGCCCAATTCCCAGCAGGGTGGCTTCATCCGGGGTAAGAGAAATATTTCGGGCCTTAAGCTCTTCAATCAAAATGGAAACCGTGGCTCCCCAATTTTCAATCCGGATGAATTCAGCCTCTATGTCATCTTCGTTGGGGGGGTGATGATCAAACACATGCACCCGGAGACCAGGGTTAGCAAACACCGTTTCCACATGAGGCAGGCGTTTTCTCTGCCTGGTGTCTACTGCAACCAGCAGTTCCACCTGTGAAAAATCAATCTCGCTCATGGTGTAAAACCCAAAGGAAGAGTATGCCCTTTGCATAAAAAAGCTGTTTACAGCCCGTTCTTTGCTGCCCGGATAAACAAGCGTTGCATCAGGGTAAAGCTTGCCTGCCGCCACCATGGCCGCGAGGCAGTCGAAGTCGGCGTTGACATGGCCGGTGATTATGACTTTTGGCTGAAGCGGACAGGGGGGGGAGGCCGATTTCCCGCTATTTTGCTTTTCCATGCATTTATTTTCCTTATTTTTCATATCAGTTCCAAATCAGCCCTGAGAACGGGGATGAAAACGTTTGTGAATTTCTGCAAGCCTGCTTTGCTGCACATGGGTATAAATTTCTGTGGCCGCAATATCTTCATGCCCCAGCAACAGCTGCACCGAGCGCAAATCCGCTCCTCCTTCAAGCAGGTGGGTAGCGAAGGAATGCCGAAAGCTGTGGGGGGAAATCTCTTTCATAATGCCCGCCTGCAAGGCGCGCTCCCTGACCATCTTCCAGACACCCTGCCGGGAAAGGCCCTTGCCTGAGCGATTGAGAAACACCAGTTCCTCTTTGGGCGAAAACAGGGGGCGCCATTCTTTCAGATAGGCGCTCAGAAAAGCCGCGGCAGCGCTGTGCACCGGCACAATGCGTTCTTTTGCGCCTTTTCCGAAAATACGCAGCAGCCCGGCCTGCGGATCAAAATTGAGCGGAAGCAGGCTGCACAGTTCCGACACGCGCAGGCCGGCGGCGTAAAGCAGCTCCATTATGGTGCGGTCGCGAAAGCCCAGCTTATCTGTAAGGCAGGGGGTTTCGAGCAGGGCGCGCATTTCTTCCCGGCTCAGGGCCTTGGGCAGGGTGAGCGGCAGTTTGGGGTTTTGAAAAAAACGGGCCAGATCTGAAGAGCACACGTC
>JAFQMU010000114.1 GCA_017421085.1 Desulfovibrionaceae bacterium
CTCAATATGAACTTGATCTGCTCGCGCAGCTCGGCCCGCAAAAATTTATCGGCGTTGCCAACAAATGCGATTTGGCTGAAAATCGCCATAATTTCTGGCCTTATGGGGAAACACTGCCTGAGTTTGAGGACCTGAGCCAAATCGAGTGGATAGATATTTCCGCCAAATTCAGCGAAGGTATAGAGCGGTTAAGCAAGAACATCAGAGCGCGCCTGCTCAGTCAGGCTGAACAGTCCGCCCCCTCGGAAACGGGCTGGAACATCGCACCCAATCTGCGCCAGGCCCAGGTTCTGGAAATGGCCAGGGCAGAAGGCGAAGGCATACTTAATGAGCTTGAACAGAATGTGCCCTATGATTTAATCGGGGTGAGGGTGGAGCTGATGTCTGCAATTCTCGCCGAGGTAAGCGGTGAAATTGCCGCAGAAGATGTACTTGACAGAATTTTCGCCGAGTTCTGCCTGGGGAAATAAGGATAGGCAATATTTATGACAAGCTGCCGCAGGGATATAATTGCTCATACAGAATCTGAAACCGCAAGCAAATTCATTGTTCCTGAAGGAGATGGCGCCCCCATTGATGCGCTTCGGAGGAAATTGAGCACAGAAGAAATAAATGGACTGCCTGCCGGACAATATGAAGGAGAAATAATTCTCATCAAGACCCAGAACTGTCTTCCGGCTGCAATGGAAAACCTTGTTCAGGAAAAGGTGCTGGGATTTGATACGGAAAGCCGCCCGATTTTCAGCAAAGGGAAGCAAAGCAACCCTCCTGCAATACTGCAGCTCGCAGGCGCCGATAAGGTGTATATTTTTCAGCTGAACTGCATGGGTTTTGCCTCCGAGCTGGCCGCGCTGCTGGAAAATCAGGCCATTATCAAGAGCGGAGTGGCTGTTCGCGATGATATCCGCGAGCTGCAAAGGCTGCACTCCTTCAAGCCTGCCGGATTTGTAGATCTTAGTCAGGTTGCCCGCCATAACCGTCTGGAAACCCATGGGCTGAGAAATATGGCCGCCAACTTCTTCGGCATCCGCATCACAAAAGGGGCCAGATGCTCCAACTGGGAGCAGAAAGAGCTCACCCGAAAGCAATTGTTGTATGCCGCAACCGACGCATGGATAAGTCGCGAGCTGTATTTTGAAATGAAGGCAAAAGGACTGGAGTTTCCGGCATGAGTCTGAGCAACAGCAAGACGATGATATCCGACTACTCGCTGAATATGCTCAAACCGGGCAGAAATGAAGCGGGCATTGTTTTTTTGAGCGGGGGCTCCGCCCTTGCCGAGGTGAGCGAACATTTGTCAAAATGGCAGATTCCTTCCGTACACCTGATTACGCCGTTTGATTCAGGCGGCAGTTCCATGCCCCTGCGCTCCGCCTTTGACATGCCTGCGGTGGGCGACATCAGAAACCGAATTCTGAGTCTGGCGCGCATTGATCGGGTGGGAGCCGCCCTGCCGGAACTCTGCGCCCTACGTCTGGACAAATCATTACCGGAATATGTGCTGCGCAATCAGCTTAAAGAGCTGGCCTCAGGCAGGCAGGCAGTCATGCTGCGTCTGGAAGATGAACGGCGCATTCAGGTGATGCACTGGCTGAGCGCTTTTATTAAGCATATGCCCGATGACTTCAGTCTGAAGGGGGCAAGCCTGGGAAACCTGCTCATTGTGGGGGCTTATCTGGCGTTGGGGAGAGATCTGTATGCTGCGGTGGAAGAGATATCAGAACTGCTGCAGGTTGAAGGTGCGGTCTTGCCGGTGGTGGATAACGTTCTGCATCTGGCCGCCCGCCTGAGCGACGGCAGGGTAATAGTGGGACAGCACCTGATTACCGGAAAAGAAACCCCCAGTCCGGAATTGCCGATTAAAGAGGTATATCTCACGCCCGCCTGGCCCGGAGGCGACGCCACCCCCCGGATCGCTCACCCGGAAATCCGCCCCGAGGTAAGCCGCCTGCTGAAAAGCGCCTCCTGCATCTGTTATCCCATGGGTTCATTTTACAGCAGCCTTGTGGCCAATCTGCTGCCTGGCGGCGTGGGCGCCGCAATCAGCCAGGCGCAATGCTACAAAGTTTATGTGCCCAATGCGGCCTCTGATCCTGAAGCCTCCAGTCTGTCGGTAGATGAGCAGGTAGCAGAACTGCTGCACTATCTGCGGCTTGATGCCGGGTCAGATATCCCGGCAGGCAGGCTGATCACCCATGTATTTTATGACAGCGGGGCCGAATACCATGGGGGAATAAATGTGGAACGAATTCAGGCCATGGGGGTTGAGGTTGCGTCCGTTGACCTGCTGTATTCCGGCTACAGTAAAATCCACTTTGAGCCGTATCTGTTTTTACACGCACTTGCCGAGCTTATTTCTTTGAAGGACTGACAAAGACATCTGCCCACGGCGACCGGTAAAAAACATATTCAGGTCAGGAGGGATAAAAACCTCCTCAAATCCGGAATCTGAACTGATATCAGTTTGCTCCAACCTGTGAAAAGGCGCACTCCGCTCTTTCAGCAGCTGCTTTAAACAAATCAGGATTTGCCCAATTTCAAAAGCCTGTCCCCGCTGAAGCCTTCCGCCCGCTCCGTTTCACCAGCCGGAATATGGGTGCGCGGCAAGGTAATGGTTGGTATAGCGCGGATCAAGGCTGACCTCATCCCCCAGCCAGTCAGGCTTTGAAAACGGGCAATCGGGATATGGGAGCTCAATTTCCGCTATGAGCAGACCGCTGTTTTCACCCAGAAATTCGTCCAGCTCCCAGGTCATTCCTTCATAAAGAATATAATGGCGGATTTTGTCGATTATGCCTGATTCGGCATGGTTTTCAAGCATGGTTCTGGCATCCGGACAGGGGATTTCATATTCAAACTCATCTCCGCTGATACCGTCACGCCGGGCTTTTATGGTCAGCCAGGCGCGCTCCCCGGCAATCCTCACCCTGAACACGCAGTTTCTGCCTTTTCCGACATAACCCTGCATCATGCGCAGGCTTTGCCCTTCGCCCCTCCAGCTGTCGCTGCATACCAGAAATTTACGCTCTGTTTCTTTCGCCATAATTTTGAAAAGCCCGGTCTGCAATTTCAGACCGGGCTGGTTAAAGGTTTACTGCTGAGGTTCGTCCAACGCAGGCGACATCATTTCTTCAGGCGGCTGCCTTGGGGACAGGTTCTCCCCGGTATGATCAGATGGTGGGGTATGACGCATGATCCGCTCCATCTGCCCGGCGCTGGCTTCCGTATCATAAGTTATGGGCTGAGCCGGAATTTGCCCTGCGGGGTAAAGCATATAATCGGGCGTCTTATAGTCGTATGGAGTCCAGGGCAGGCTGAGCGGCCAGCAAGACTCCGGCGCAGGAGTATAATCGGCCGGGCGGGAAATCCGCTCTACTGGAGAATTGCCGCTGGCCACGCGCAGCGAGGGGCTTGATTCGCCCATGCTGATATACAGTCGCGAAAGGGAAGTGAGGTAATCCGCCTTGGCTGTTGTGTAATAAGCCTCAGCCTGGGTGAGGGAAGCCTGGGCGGTAAGCACATCGATATTGGTTCCAACCTGAGCCTCGTAGCGGGCCAGAGCCATTCTGAACGACTCCTCCGCCTGCTCAAGACCACGCTGGGCAACCTTAATTCGCTTGGCAGCCTCGGTGATGCTGAGCAGATTGGACTTTACTTCAAAAGCCACCTGTTGCAGAAGCTCCTCTTCATCGGCCTTTACCTTGCTGATTATGTGGCTGGCCTGCTGGGTGCGGTAATAGCTCTGCCCCCATTCAAACAGATTCCAGGTACCGGTGGCGCCGAAGTTCCAGGCTGAATAGTCGGTATGCTGCGTGCTGGAGCCAGCGGCGCGCCAGGTATCGCCCTGACTTTCCGCAGAAACGAACCCGTAAATCTGAGGATAGAAATTTGAAGCTGCTGAGAGTTTGTCTTTATAGCTGATTTCCACCGCCTTTCTGGCAATATACACATCAGGGCGCAGCCGATAAGAACGGTCAAGACAATCCTCAAGAGTGGCGGAGAAAGGAATGAAATCCAGAGCGCCCACGTATTGAACATTGTCTTCAAGGGGCAGATTGAGCAGGGTGTTCATTCTGGCCTGCTGGGTATCGAGATTGTTCTGAGCCTGCAGCAGGGTATCTTCAGCGGAAGCCACATCGGTTTCCGCCTGCAGCACATCCAGGCGGGGGCGCAGCCCCACTTCATAAAATTGACGGGTAATGGTGAGCTGAGTGTTCAGACGATCAAGCGAATCCTGAGCGCTTCGCACCATTTCGCGGGCGGAAAGCAGAGCCAGAAAATTTTCCTGCACCATACCGATAATTGAGAGTTCGGTATTCCGGCGCTGAGCTTCTGCCTGCTCGCCTTCCAGGGCCGCCTTCTGGTAGTTGGCCAGCAGGGCAAAGCCGGTGAACAGCGGCTGGTCTATCCGGGCTTCCATGGTGAAGGTTTCCTTGCTGCCCTGAATACCCCCCATATAAGTGGGGGCCTTGCTCCGTCTGGAGGCCCCATAGTTTACGCTCAATGCCGGACCAAAGGCGCCGCGGGCGGACTTGCGTGCGCTTTCGGCGGCTTCAGCGGCGGAATAGGCGGAGTCGATGCGCTTATTCTGCTTCAGGGCGAAATTAACCGCATCTTCCATGCTGAATGTTTCCTGGGCCGGAGCCGGCGCAGGCTGAAGAGAAAAAAGCATCGCCGCGCAAAAAATAAACGATTTTAAAAAGCGCATATATCAACTCCTTAGAAACTGGATGGCATGCACCGGGCAGACTGCCTCGGGCCTTCCCGACGGCTGTCTGACGGGAAGCGCCGGAACGGAAGGATTATTACCGGCATAAATTTGGTGTATCCTACACTTGAAAGCAAAGTTTTACAAGCGCGAAACGAAGAACAGAGAAAGACCAGTTGACCGCCGGGGAGATTTTCAGTTCAATTTTATGATTATTTTGCGGATAATTCCAAAATTTCCCGTTGAGATTCCAGTATTTTTACAAAAACAAGAGGTGATTTGTTTTTCACCGTCCTCCAGAGCAACTGAATACCTGAACAGTAGCCAGGTTTCGCCTGTGTGCAGGGCAGACAGCGTTGGAAAACCTCAAAACGCTCCGCCACTCCCATGGCAAAGCGTACTATCCGGCC
>JAFQMU010000115.1 GCA_017421085.1 Desulfovibrionaceae bacterium
CCTCGCCGAGAAAATAGCCCTGATATACAATAATCATCGCTTATTGCTGCCTTGCGCGCCTTCCCTCTGATAAACTCATAATCTGCCCATTTTAAACAGACTTTGGAGAAATTCAGAAAAAAACTTGCTCCGTCCTCCTCCGACTGTCAGGCTCAGAAAGCCTGACACTTGCCCACTGCGGGCGTCTGATGCCCCTCTGCTTTTCGGGCATGATTACCAATCATGCAACCTGACTGTTTCAAGACAGCGGCGTCAGCTCATCCTGCCAGTCAGAATAAAGGGCGGCCAGCTCAGGCTCGTCAACCCGCTCCGCCCAGTTTTTCAGTTTGTCGGCCTTGTCGAGCAGGGTTTCCAGATCTTCTATCTTACTGATAATAAACTCAATCTTCCTGTCCGCCTGAGCAAAGAGCTCATCATTTCCTGCCCTGGAAGCAGCAAGGGCAAGAGCACGGAAATTGGGCAGCAGAGGGAAGAAGCTGCACTGCAGCAGGCGCACGCCCGAGGCCTCCTGATATTGCCCGTTCGCCTCCAGAAAAGAGGCCAACAGCTCGTAGCCGGTGCGCCACAGCGGCTCTTTCTGCAGGCCTTCCCACCACAGACCGGGGGCAATTTCCAGCCCTGCGCCTTTTTCCCCTTCCAGGAACCCGGGAGCAAAATCCGCGTTCATGGCCTGCTCATGCTCAGCCGGAAGACAGATGAACAAATCCAGCCAGGGGGTCAGGGCCAGGTCAAACCCATCACGGCGGGCATGCCGGTGCAGGTCGGGAATAAAGGCCCCCCGGCAACGTGAGTTTAAAAGCTCGGCATTTTCCTGATCATGGTCGGAGCGTCCCGGGGTCTGGCTTTCCAGGTGGATAATCCGGCTCCGAGGCGCCACGGCCAGAGTTTTTCCCAGCTCGCCAATCCGGGCGCACAGCTCAAGATCTTCCGAACCATTCACATATCCTTCATGAAAGCGTCCGGCCGCATCAAACAACTGCCGGGAAACAAGAAACGCCGCCCCGGTAATGGCCTGCAACCTGCGCCGCTGCGTCACCACCCGGTGGCCGACCGGAAAGTTGGCATATAAATGCTCGGTAGCCAGAGTGGGAGAAAAGGCGATGCCCAGATGCTGCACCTGCTCCGAGTGAGGATAAAGCAAAAGAGGACCGCAGGCCCCAAGGCGGCTGTCATCACGCAGAGCGGCCATGAGCGGAGGCAGCCACCCCGGCTGCACCAGGGTATCATTGTTCAGAAAAAACAGCAGTTCCGCCTGCGCGGAGGCGGCTCCCTGATTACAGGCCCTGGCAAAGCCCAGGTTTTCCGGGTTGCGCGCCAAAGAAAAAGCCGGGCCGAACAGCTCCTTGCCCAGAACCGGCAGGCTCCGGGCCGTCTCATCGTCCGATCCGTTATCGACAACCACCACCTGCATGAAACCGCCGGGCGTGTTTTCACGCAGAGAAACAAGACAGTTATGGGTAAGTTCCCAGCAATTCCATACCGGAATAATTACGCTGACTTTATACTTCATATGTTCACCATCGCCTGTTCTGTTCTGGCGCATTTGCGGAAAAGGTCAACCCTGATCCGGTTGAAGCTATCCTCCCGCAGGCGGCCGAGTTTTCTGCTGTCCAGCAAAAACTCCAGCTTGATTTTGTTTCCCATGATATGCGCCTGCTGAGGAATGCGCATGGCCTGACGCAGACTGGAATGCTGCATATGTCTTACACAGACCTGCCCATGGTAATAAGAGGGAAAACCGGCAAGACTGGAACGTAAATCCCGTTCAAGGTCATCAAACTGGCTGGGGTTGAAACGCACATCGAACGCCCCCGCCGCCTCAATCGCCCGCATATTCAGCAGGTGGCAGCAGCCGGTCACTGAAACGCAGGGGCGGGTATAGCTGTACATGGCTTCGCCGCATTCTCCCATGCCGGAACAGAAGGGGAAAATCTGCTCTTCCAAATCTTCAAAGCTGTGCACAGCCTCTTCGGGGGCCAGCAGGTGAAAATCAGCCGCCTGAATCCCGAACGGGGGGATATGATCGGTAATCCGGCAGCCCACAGCCCCGTAACCGGGGTTGGCCAGAGCTGTTTTACACAGCCCATCCAGCCAGCCAGGCTGCAAAATTACGTCATCATCGAGAAACACCGCCCAAGGCTCCCGCTTCACATCCGGCAGAGAAAGCAGCCAGTTGCGGGCAGCGGGCGCCCCCACATTGGAAGGAAGATGAATTAATGAAAACGACCCCGGCCAGTTTCGCTCAAACCCGCGAATCATCTCCAGACTGTTGTCGGTTGAACCGTTATCCAGCACGAATACCGGAGCGCCCTCAATCCCCGAATCACGCAGGCTGCTCAGGGTCTGAGCCAGGGCATCGCATTTATTCCAGGAGTAAAGCAGAATGGGGGGAAGGCTCACATCCGGCCCCATTCTTCCCGCCTTTGCAGGGTAAAGCAGGTCATGCAGGGCCAGGCAGAAATTGGTATGCCAGTGAAACTCATCCCATACCGGCTTCAGCAAGGTAAAGTCCACATCTTCCCCGCGTTTCCGGGCAAGCTCCAGCCGGGCTGTGGCCTGCCACAGGCCAAACAGCTCAGCGTCCAGCTCCTCTACCGCCCCGGCAGCGTCGGCAGGCTCATGAACCAGCGCCTGCTCTGCCAGCAGACGCTTTGTCAGCGCATCTTTGCCCGGAAAATCAGGCAAATCCCCCATAAATCTGTTCAGAGCATCAGGGGTTTCAAAGTTTGCCGGGGCCTTAGCGCCGAAAGAGCTCATGACTGAAAAAATTTCTTTTACCAGCCTTCCCATTGCCCCGAACTCGGCGCCGGCATCATTCAGGGTGCACAGCAGCCGCAGCGCATCCCTGTCCAGCGGATAATGCTGCCAGGTCCAGCGGGCCAGGCTCAGGGCCATCAACAGAAGGCTGTCGCGCCCGCCGGGGGGCAGATTTCCTCCCAGAATTTTACCCAGCATGTGCAGTTGGGGAGCCAGCGCGGCCGAGCCGCAGGCCCAGGCGGGGTTGAAGCCGAGCGCCTGTTCAAGATTTCTGATTTTACGGTTTATCTGAATCATAAGGTTCAACTTTCTTGATAAACATTGTATAATGAGGGGCAATATAACATTGCCGAGGCGTTGAAAGCAAGGTAAGTATGGCTGATAATTCCGCCCCGCGGGCGGCAACCTTTGAATGGGAGAACAGATGAATTGCAGCAAATTCTGGAACGACACCTTCACCAGCCTGCCCGGGGGCATTGCGCGCCGAATGCTCATGGGAAGCAGCGGCCTGGTGCATCTGGGAGAACTGGCCGAGGAACTTCTCACCCTGGTGGCGGAACAGGGGCAGCGCGCCCTGCTCCCTCTGGGCAGCCGGCTGCTGCTTGCAGCATATGAGTCCGACCCGCTGAACGCCTCCTTTGCCGCGCAGGTTGAAGCGGTGGAAAAAGTAAGTCCGTTTGTTCCGACGGTCATGCCTCCTCTCCTGAAATGGCTCATCTCCCATTACCGTGAACCGGAAAACCTGCGCTACCTGATGCGCCTGCTTGAACGCCGGGAAACCGACAAAACACTGAGCTATCTGGAAACCCAGCTCGAAAAAGAACCCGACAATATTTTCTGGCTGCATCATGCCGTCAGCTTCGGCATCATGGAAAACCGTACCGACTGGCTTCTGGAGCAGCTGCAGCGCCATGACGCTTCGGAACATGCCCTGCCCGCGCCCCTGTCCGACTGGCTCAGGGGCTGCGCGGCCTATGCGCAGGCAAACACGGAAACCGCAGAAAGGCTGTTCGCCCGGGCAGCTCAGGCGCTCCCCCTGCCCGGCTGGCAGGAGCAACGGGCCCAGTGCCTGTTCATACTCGGTGAAGATGCCGCAGCAGCTGAACTTTTGCGCAGCATTGCCCGGAAGCGCCCCTGGCGCATAAATACCCTGCTGCGCCTGTATGACCTGGAAAGCGGCCGCAGCCGCCGGACTGCCGAACCGGAAGGCCGGGGCGTAATTCTCTTCTACACCTGGAACAAAGCCTCTCTGCTTGAGCAGGCCCTTGCCGCAGTATGTGAAAATGAACGATACGGGGCCGATGTGATTGTGCTTGATAACGGCAGCACCGATGACACCCCGCAAATTTTAAACGCCTGGAAAGCACGCATGGGAAAGGCCTTTCACATCATTACCCTTCCGGTAAATGTGGGGGCTCCCGCCGCCCGCAACTGGCTGGCCGCCCTGCCTCAGGCCCGCTGTTCCGACTGGCTGGCCTATATGGACGATGATGCGCTTGTTCCCCCTGACTGGCTGGGCCGCTTCGGAGCGGCCATGCAGGCTTATCCGCAGGCGGGGATTTACGGCTGTAAGGTTGTGGACATGCACACAAACATGACCATGCAGAGCGTTGATTTTCATCTGCTTCCGGCTGAAGGCGGCATGGATGACGCCAACAGCATTGAGCGAAAGTTTCAGGTTTCCGCTCTGCAACTGCAATGCTTCAACTTCGGCCAGTTTGACTATATGCGCCCCTGCGCCTCAGTAACCGGGTGCTGCCACCTGTTCCGGCGGGAACTGTTCGACCGGGTGGGTGGCTTTGATCTGCGCTACTCCCCATCGCAATACGATGATCTGGAGCATGACCTGCGTGCAGCCATGAAAAATGAACTTCCGGTTTATCAGGGGCATATTTCCGTGCGCCACGTCAAACGCACTGGCAAGGCGGCCCAGGTCAACCCCTCTCAAATGAGCAACGCCATGGGCAACCTGATGAAACTGCATATGCGCTACAGCCGCAATGAATTTGAACAGGTTATGGCCAATGATGCGCAGGCCGCGCTGCAAGACCTGCAAACCAAGCTCGCTGAGCTGGGGCTGTAACATGGATACTGGTCTGCCCGGCCTGCTCGCAAGCTACTCGAATGAAGTGATGTCCTATACCCTGGCCCCCGTATCCGGTGAACCCGCATCAGCGGAACAGCCAGAACAACCGTTTATGCCTGCACCTGACGCTGAATTGAACCGTCCGCCTGCGCCGGAGCCAGCCGCTCCCCGGCTTCATGCAGAAGCGAATCCGCCTGCCGAAAACTCCATAACGGAAAATCAGCTCCGCTTTGAACGCCTTAGCCGTATGCTGACCAGAAGCGGACGCGGAAATCTTGCGCTTTTCGGCGCCGGCAATCCGGAATTTATCAGCGCCTGCGCCCGACTTTGCCGGGAAAACGGTCGCCGCCTTTTTCTGTGTGAGCTGAATCTTCATCGTGCCCGCATTCTGACTGAAAATCCCATCTGGATGCAGCTTGCCGAAACATGCATTCCTGTTTTTGACGCTTCAAGCCGGGCCCTGCTGACCCTCCTGGCAGGGTCAGGGCTGAATATTGAAAATACCCTGTTTCATCTCACCCCGCCCGCTCCGGATAAGAGCAGTCCAGCGGCAGAGCTAAAAAAGCTTCAGGCCTGCATGCGGCTTGTTCAGCGCAGCCGGGCGGTATTTGGGCTTGAGGCGCCCCCTTGTTCCGGAGCGGACGCCCGGCGTCATCATGCGCAGTCTGCTGACCTGTCCCCATTTTTTTCTCAAATTTCCGTTATGGCGATTCTGCACCCGGAAGAGCCCGGCCTTGCGGAGTTCTGCGCCCATATTCCCGCCGGCATCCGGGAGCTGGTGATTGTCTGGGACAGTCCCAGACCGCTCAGTCGGCCTCTCAAGGCCGCCTGCCCGATTGTGCAGGCTTGCCGTGATTTGAATGGCGATTTCTCGGCCCAGCGCAACTTTGCCCTCAGCCTGTGCCGGGGGGAATGGGCTCTGGCCCTTGACGGCGATGAACGCCTTGAGCCGCAGGCCTGGGAAACAATCGGGACAGCTGTCTGCGAACACCCGGCAACAGCCTTTTTTCTGCCCCGCTTTACCCTTTTTCCAGATAAGGAGCACTTCCGCATGGGCTACGGACTCTGGCCTGACTACCAGCTGCGTCTGTTTCAGCGCACGGAAAAAACCTTTTTTACCCGCCCAGTGCATGAAATACTCACCGGCTTCGCCGGACCGGCTGCCATTCTTCCCGAAGCGGGCATTCAGCATCTCAGTTATATAAGCAAAAACCGGAACCTTCTGGCAGAACGTCTTGAAGTATTCAATCAGGCCATGGGGCGCGCCGCTCACCATCTCAGCCGGGAATATCCTCATCTTCCCCTGAGTTGGAGCCGCGCCTTCCGAAAAATCTGCCCCGGCCTGAAATATATATTGTTTGCGGAGTAAATATGGCGGAAAGACCCCTCCTGGAAGTGAAGAATCTTACAGTCAGCTTTTACAAAGAAGATCCCTGTCTGCCGGGACGCCTTGAAGGCAGAGCCATAGAGGATTTAAGCTTCAGTCTGGCGCCGGGCAGAACCCTCGCCCTGGTGGGAGAGTCGGGATGCGGCAAAACCATGACGGCCTATGCCCTGATGGGTCTGGTGCCCGAACCGGGCAAAATCAGCGGCGGGGAAGTGTGGTTTCAGGGCAAAAACCTGCTTGCAATTCCTGAACGGGAGCTCCGCGCACTGCGCGGCAACAAAATCGCCATGATTTTTCAGGAACCGATGACTGCGCTGAACCCGGTGCTAACTATCGGCAATCAGCTGGAAGAGGCAGTTTCCGCCCACCGCAAATTATCCGCACAAGAAAGAAAACGCCTTGGAATAGAGCTGTTGCGTCAGGTGGGCATTCCCTCTCCGGAAGAGCGCTACTCCGACTACCCGCATCAGCTCAGCGGCGGGATGCGCCAGCGCATTGTCATTGCCATGGCCCTGATTAACCGCCCTGATCTGATTATTGCCGATGAACCGACCACTGCGCTGGATGTGACTATTCAGCGCCAGATTCTGAATCTGCTGAACCGGCTTTCCAGAGAAAACAGCACCGCAACCCTGCTGATCACCCACGACCTGGGCGTGGTGCGCGAAACAGCGGAAGAAGTAATAGTGATGTACGCCGGAAGAATTATGGAACGCGCCAATGTCGAAACCCTGTTCGACAACCCGGCCCACCCCTACACCAGAGGACTTATGGCCTCCATTCCCGGCCTGCTTTCCCGGGTCGCTGAAGGTATAAATAAGAAAGTTTCAAGTGCGCAAGAGCGCCCAAAGCGGCTTAAAACCATCCCCGGCACGGTGCCGGGTCTTTGGAACAAGCCGGGCGGCTGCCCTTTCAACACCCGCTGCCCGTATACCTTTGAACGCTGCTTCAGGGAACTGCCCCCCCTTGCCCCGCACAGCTGCCCGAACCACCTTGTGCGCTGCTGGCTGAGTGCAGACAAATGATGTTCAAGCCGGACAGCTTGGCGCAAAAATTTAAAAACTTCCTCAGGGGAAAGATGCCGCCTGCAAAAGCGGGTAAAACTCTGATTCATAAAAACAGAGCATTCCGCCTTGAAAGGCGAAATGCTCTGAATATCCCCTGAGGGGTTGATATCTTTATGGAACCGGAATGATTACAGTTTCTTCACCTGATCAACATCGATTTCCACGCTGTTCCAGTCTTTATCAACTTCGCCGTGAATTTCCACTTTATCCGCAGGGCTAATGCTCTGACCGGCCCACTTGTCGTTATCTATTTCCACAGTGATGCTGCCTGTATCATCCTGAAACAGATACTTGTCGCCGCCCAGATGCTGGGTAATGCTGCCCTGCAAAGCCACATGCGAATCATCGCGCATGTTCTTGGCCTGTTCCACGCTGGAAGCGCCGGGCCCCGGCCCCTGGAAGCCGCCGCCGCTCTGAGCCATGGCAACTCCGCAGTGCATACCGAAAACAAAAACAAAAGCTGCGATTAATTTTTTACTCCGCATCTTCAATTCTCCTTATATTTTATTAGCATTCGACTATATACCAATAAATCACGAAAAATGCCATATTAAATATATATCTGAATAGCCGCTTGAGCCGTAAAATATTCAAAGGCAGCAACACCCTTTGCTCTTTGCTTTCGCAATGTTCTCAAGCTACAGCTCCATAATCAATTTTACCGCCTGGGGCTCATCAGGCATATCCTCAACCCGCATTCCCACCTTGCGGGCCAGGGCCTGCATGGCTTTATTTTCACGCATGGTTTCCGCATATAAAACTTTGGAACCGCGTTTACGGGTATAATCTATCATCTTCTGCAACAGGCGGGTGCCCATGCCCTGCTGCTTGAGCTGGCTGCTCACCATCATTCCGAACTCGGCGGTATGATTGTCAGGGGTGGTAGCCGCGCGCACAACCCCCACAATCCGCCAGTCCCCATCGCGGAACCAGGTGGCGACAAAGGCCATTTCACGCTCATAGTCGAGCTGGGTGAACTCGGCCATGTCGTCATGGTCAAAGGTATGCACCGCATTGAAGAAACGCAGACGCAAATCTTCCTTAGTCTGCTCATCAATGAATTCCTTAAGAGCCGGCTCATCTTCCGCCCGGATGGGGCGCAGCACTATGTCCATGCCGTTGGGCAGGGTAAGCGATTCTTCCAGCTCCCTCGGGTAGGGGCGGATTGCCAGCCGCTCTTCGCCATTGATTTCGGTTTCGGCAATTTCAATTCTCCCGCCCAGAACAAGCACGCCCAGCTCGCTGGCATATACAGGGTTGAGGTCAATGCTCTGAATTTCGGGCAGATCCAGAATCATCTGGTCAATATGCAGAATAGCCCGGCAAAGTTCATCAAGGTCCACCGGCGGTTCGCTCGAAACCATCACCTTGGAAAGCCGGGTGCGCGAAATCAGCTCGCGGGCAAGCGACATGTTCAGGGGGGGCAGGGCTACGGCCTTGTCATTCACCGCATCGCGCAAAAGCCCGCCGTGCCCGAGATAAATAACCGGTCCGAAAGCCGGATCTAGCTTCATTTCTATAAACAGCTCCTGCGCCGATATGCCCCGCTTGGAGGCATGAACGCTCACCCCCTTCACATTCAGCGCCATGCTGTCTTTTTTGGCTGCGCCCAGCAGATTCTGCAATGTAGTCACGGCGGAAGCCTGCGAATAAATGCCGTGCACGGCATACTGCTTATGGAGAGGGGCGGCATGCGTCTGCGGGGCATTATAGTCAAATTCAACGTCAAGAGTGATGCTCACAGGGAAGCCGATTTCCTGAGCGGCCCGGGCCGCCTTGGCCACAATCTCCTCTTCATTGTGCAGGTATGTAGACTTGGTCAGCGGCATCCGGTAAGCGGCGAGCAGCTGGCGCACCTCAAGCCGGGTAAGGCTGCTGCGCCCTTCGCTCAGGGCCCGCTGGATAATTGACCGCCCTACCGCCGGATTGGGCGTGGTGGCCTCATTCAGGGGGTCGGGGGTTTCTTTGAGCAGGCTCTGGTTACGGGCGTATTCCCCAAGATAGGTAAAAGCCCGGATGGCATGTTCAGGGGTGCTGTAGTTGGGGATGCCGATTTTATCCATTTCATGCCGGGCATCGATGGAGGCATCGGCCCCCATCCAGGAAGTCAGCACCATGCGCTTGCATTTCTTGAGCGGCTCAACCAGGGCTTTGGCCACCTCAAACGGATTGTTGCCGGCAAATGGCACATACATCATCAGAATGGCGTCAACCCCTTTGTCTTTGAACAAAATATCCATAATCTGGCGATAAATGTCGCCGCTGGCATTATAAACCACCCCAACCGGGTTGGTGTGCGACCAGTTGCTGCCCAAAAGCCCGTTCAACTGGTGAATGGTTTCTTCTGAAAGCTCCGCCAGCCGTCCCCCGGAAGCGAACAGAGCGTCAGCGGCCATTACCCCGGCTGAGGTGCCGTTGGTGATGATTGCAAGCCTGTCTCCCCGATATGGCTTTGGATTGGACAGCGAACGCGCCGCATGAAACAGCGAGTCAATATCATGCACCCGCAGCATCCCCGCCCGGCGAAAGGCCACGTCATACACTTCTTCCGGCGTAAATTTCGTATCGGCTGCGTTGGCGATGTCGCGCACCTTGAGCTGTTCTATGGCTTTGCTGGGGCGCATCACCACAACCGGCTTGTTTTTGGCGGCCGCCCTGGCGGCCGACATGAACTCGCGGGCGTTTTCAATGTGCTCAAGATAAATCAGAATGGCCTTGGTGTGGCTGTCGGTAACCAGATAGTCGAGCATGTCGGAAAATCCGATATCCATGCGGGCCCCCAGGGAAATTACATGGGAAAAGCCAATATTGTTTGCGCTGGCCCAGTCCAGAACCATTGAGAACAGGCTGTCCGACTGCGACATAAAGGCCATGCGCCCGGGCAGAATCGGCGTAAGCGCCATTGTGGCATTTAAATGAAACCACGGCACCATCACCCCCAGGCAGTGCGGCCCGAGAATGCGCATTTTGGGAGAGTTTGCCGCCCGCAGCAAATCGGCCTTGATCTGCTGGGCCTTTTCCGCACTGAGCGCGCTCAGGCCCCAGGAAAGCAGAATAGCGGCGCGGGCCCCCCGGCGCCGCAGCTGGTTCATGATTTCAGGGGTGCGCTCCAGCGGCACGCTTACCACCGCCAGATCAGGCGCGATGGGCAAATCCTCCACACTTGGATAGGCAAATACGCCGGACACGGCCCGCTCAGTGTCCGATACGGGCATTACCGGGCCTTTAAAGCCGCTGTTGATTAAGTTTCTTACGACTATTCCGGCGTTCTCCAAAGAGGCCCCGGCAGACTCGCTGACCACTGCCACAGAATGCGGCCTGAACATATACTGCAAATTTGTGTTGCTCAAAGTCGATGCCCCTATTCAAAAACGGCAGGCCGTCTTTGCTCCCTGTTCAGATTTATCTTTTCCCATCGCAGGTTCAGCGCGCCGGGAAGCCCAATATCCTGCTTATCAGGATAATCCCCAACACCTCAAAATAACAAATTCAAACGGGGTTAGTCCAGCGTCAAAACAAATTAATTTTGCATATCGGCTTCCAGGCCCTGCCGCAGCAGGCCCGCCTGAAAAAAAACGCTTAAACCTGAAAATAATTGCCCGGACTATTGGACATATTCCTTCATCTTTGTTAAGGGAAAACAATAAGTTTATTTCTTGCATCAATCTCTAAATTTTTTTCTCAATGGCGGGGATTGCCTTAAGCAAAAATATCCGGAATGCCGTAAGAGAACGTTAAGGGTTCAGCCTGAGGAGGAAACATGAAAAACATGAAAATGGCATTGAAAATCGGGTTAGGCTTCAGCCTGGTCGTGGCGGTCATGCTGGTGCTGAGCGGAATGGCTATCATGTCCATGAAAGAGCAGGAGTCAAATGCTGTTGCTATTTCCGACGTTTATATGCCCGAACTCACCATTGGTGTTCACATTGACCGTGCTGCTTCAGATGCTCTGCGCGGCATGCTGAACTACACCGGCACCGAAGACCTGAAATTCGCCGATGACACCAGAAAAGAAATTCAGACCATCCGCTCCAATATAGAAGAAGCGGAAAAGCTGATCAGACAGTATCCGCAGCTTGAGGCCCTCAAAGTCAACCTGGATGCGACCAAGCCCTACCTGGAAGCATACACCGCCCGGGTTGAAGACACAGTGCGCGTGCAGGAAAGCCTCAAAAAACGCCGTCTTGCCCTTATCGACACCGGCGTAAAATATATGGAGCTGGTGGAAACCCTTCTGAGAAGCCAGGAAGAACGACTTGACAGATCCATTGCCAACAATGATCTCACAAGCGAAATAAACCGCCGCTTCAAGCAGACCCGTCAGATCAACTCTCTGCTTGATATGGGCGCCGCCCTGCGTCTGAGCAACTTCCAGTCTCAGGTATTTCAGGACCCCACTATTGCCGAGAATGGCATGGCCAACTTCCCCGCCATGGAGCAGACCCTGAATGAGCTTGACGCCTCTGTAACCCGCGCCGATTCTCATGAGATGATTCGCCAGATCAGAGAGGCGGCTCATACTTATGCTCAGGATTTCCAGACCCTGATTAACGAATGGAAGGAACTGCGCAATATCAATACCGAACGCACCAGAGCTGTTGACGGTCTGTTGCTCAACGCCCAGAAAACCTCCAGCGCCGCCCTTGATCAGGTAAACGGTTTGTGCGACACCTCTGTAAACACCGCTCAGTCCGCAATCAAAACCCTGATTATCGGGATGATTGTGGGCGTTGTGCTCAGCCTGATTCTCGCCCTGTTCCTCACCCGCGCCATCACCGGCCCTCTGAGCAAGAGCGTTGAATTTGCTGTAGAAGTTGCGGAAGGGCACCTGGACAAGAGTCTCGATATCCACCAGAATGACGAAGTGGGCCATCTCGCCGATGCCCTGAACACCATGGTCGCCACCCTGCGTCAGCGCATTGCCGAAGCCCAGGATGCGGTTGAAAAAGCCACTGTCAAGGAACAGGAAGCCCTTGTCGCCATGAAGGAAGCGGATGAAGCCCGCCAGCGCGCCGACCAGGCCAAGCGTCAGGGTATGCTCGATGCCGCCGGTCAGCTCGAAAACGTTGTGGCCAGCGTATCCGCAGCCTCTGAACAGCTCTCCGTACAGGTAGAACATTCCGAAGCCGGCTCGCAGCAGCAGGCCGCCCGCACCGGCGAAACCGCTACCGCCATGGAAGAAATGAACGCAACCGTGCTGGAAGTGGCCAAGAACGCCGGCGACACCGCCGCTGTATCCGAACAGGCCAAGCACAAGGCCCAACAGGGCGCCGACATCGTTCATCAGGTTATCGGCGGCATGCAGCGCATTCAGAAGGGCTCGGAAGAACTGCGCGACGACATGGCCGACCTCAGCCAGAAGGCCACTGCCATCAGCGCCGTTATGGATGTGATTTCCGACATTGCCGACCAGACCAACCTGCTTGCCCTTAACGCCGCCATCGAAGCCGCCCGCGCCGGTGAAGCGGGACGCGGCTTCGCGGTGGTTGCCGATGAAGTAAGAAAGCTGGCCGAAAACACCATGAAGGCCACTGCCGAAGTTGCTGAAGCCATCCAGGGCATTCAGCAGGGCACTGCCAAGAACATGACCAATGTGGAAACCTCAGTGGCCACCATTGCTGAAGTTACCGACATGGCCGCCCGTTCCGGTGAAGCCCTGAACGAAATCGTACATCTGGTAGACCAGGCCTCCGACCAGGTAAGAGCCATTGCCGCGGCCAGTGAAGAACAGTCAGCTACCAGCGAACAGATCAACCGCGCTATCGAAGACATCGACCACATTTCCATTGAAACTGCCGATGCCATGCGTCTTGCCGGTGAAGCTGTGCAGGAACTGAGCCACCAGGCTTCCATTCTGAACCGCCTGATTCAGGATATGAAGAACAGCTAGGCTGCAAAAACAGCATAACAGACCGGGAGGCCGCCTCAGGGCGGCCTCCTTTTTTATTTTATTTTACAGCTTTTGCCTTGTAGACTTATATAAAATTATGGATTAGGCTTACCATACTTTTGCAGGCCGGGTTCAGTTTGAAACTCAATCTCCAAAAGAAGTTTTAAGCCGCTTTGATAGTAAACTCCGGCCTGTGCCCGGTAAAAAAAGGTGTGCGACTGAACCGGGCCGACTCAGCGCAGGTGTGAACCAGGAAGTTCAACGCCTTCTCTGTCGGCATAATATTGGTTTGCGCGGTCAATCCGCATTTGCGGGGACGGGTTTCCACAGCTGCTGGAACACCTCAATTTTAAACAAGGATTTTTGTCATGCAATGGTGGCGTAACTTAAGTGTGAGGGCAAAGTTTCTTGCCGGGATAATTTTAATTTTTTCCATAACCCTTATCAGCACTTTCGGCTTTGTTACGACAATCCAGTCGATTATTGAAAGCGAAAACAGACTGAGCGAAGGGGAGCAGTTCAATAAAGAGATTCTGACCAGAGAAATTCAGCATCTGCAATGGATAAACGCCCTTTCGGATTATCTGCTCCACTCCAACCAGCAGGAGCTGAATGTTGAAACAAATCCTTCCGCCTGCGGTTTCGGAAAATGGTACTACAGCGATTCGCGCGCCGGAGCCATTGAGATTTTCCCCGGTCTGGCAGCTACGTTAAGCGCAATCGAAAAGCCTCACTCCATGCTTCACGCCTCCGCTCAGAAAATTCATGATTTGAAAGCCGGGGGAGATTTGGAAGGGGCCGTCAGCTTATATGAAACTGAAAGCATGGCCGCTTTTGCTGACGTTCAGAAGCATTTTACAGAAATAAGGCGGCAGGTGGATAATGACCTGGGCATCCTGAGAACAGAAATGGACGAAATGATAGCCCGCTCTGAAAAGCTGGCCATACTTTTTGGGGCGATTTCCTGTCTGTCCATTATCTGCCTGGGCTTTGTGCTGTTTACCAGTATACTGCGCCCGATTTCGCTTATCAGCAGCTATTCGAAAGACTGCATCAAAGATGAAAACGCCCGTCTTGATTATCACAGCAAGGACGAGCTGGGGTGTCTCGCAGAAAACCTGCGAAGCATGGTCCAGACCCTGAACGAACAGCTGGCGTTCTCCGATGGCGTTCTTGATGGGATGGCAGTTCCCTGCTCCGTATTCTCAGCGGAAGACCGCACCGTATTCACCAACCAGCATATGCTCAATTTGATTGAACGGGATGGAGCCCCGGAAACTTTTTACGGCATGACCTCGGGAGAATATATCTGGGGCGACAAAAACAGAGAAACCCTCTCCACAAAAGCCCTGCGGGAAAACAAGCTGCTTTCCTCCCAGATTGAATTCAAGACTCATAAGGGCAATACCCGTCATGCCCAGGTCACATCCGCTCCATTCTATGACAAGAGCGGGAAAATTCTCGGAACTCTGTCTATCTGGGGAGATCTGACCGAACTGGTAAACCAGCAGAAAGAAATTGCGGAAAACGCCAAAAAAATAGCCGAAGTGGCGGAATCATCCATGGATATCGCCAACTCTGTGTCCTCTGCCAGCGAAGAACTGGCGGCGCAGGTAGAGCAGTCCAGCAACGGCGCCAGGATGCAGTTTGACCGCGTTTCAGAAACTGCCACCGCGATGACGGAAATGAACTCTACCGTAATTGAAATCGCGCGCAGCGCCAGCGATGCATCCTCCATAGCGGAAAATGCCAAAAACATGGCGGTAGAAGGAAATAACGTGGTAGAGACCCTGCTTGTGAGCATCCAGGAGGTAGACCGGATTTCCGAAACCCTGAAGCTCAATATGAATGAGCTCTCCGCTCAGGCGGTTGATATCGGAAACATCATTGATGTGATTAATGACATTGCCGATCAAACCAACCTGCTCGCCCTGAACGCTGCCATTGAAGCCGCCCGCGCCGGTGAAGCGGGGAGAGGCTTTGCCGTTGTTGCCGATGAAGTGCGCAAGCTTGCGGAAAAAACCATGCAGGCGACCGGTCAGGTGGCTCAGGTGGTATCGGGCATCCAGCAGGGCACCCAGACAAACATCAAAGGCGTTGACGATGCCGTCAAGGCCATCAGAAGTTCCTATGATCTTTCTCAGGAAGCGGGTGATAAGCTTCACGAAATCGTAAATATGGTCAACAATACCGCCGATCAGATTCAGTCTATCGCGGCTGCATCCGAGCAGCAGTCCGCTACCAGTGAAGAAATCAACCAGGCCCTGGAGCAGGTCAGAGATATCTCCAACGAAACTTCCATTGCTATGGGCGAAGCCACCCAGGCCGTGGGAGAGCTGGCCCAGCAGGCAACCGCTCTGCGCGCCCTGATTGACCGTTTAAGACAGTAGCAGTCCTCTGAAACCGTAGCCCCGCATACGCCTCCTTCAAGGTATGCGGGGCTTTTTTATGCCCATACGGCGCAGACGTGGGTTACCGTCCGAGTCAAATCTTTTTACAGTGCCCGCTTTCCATGTCATCCCGGAAGGCAGTTTACGTCAGCCATCAGCCAGGAGACTTAAAATCTGAATGCAGCGGGAATTTTTGCTGACTGCAAGTCTTTTCTCAACCCGCCTCATTCGTAGCCTTACTGCTCCGCCCTGTACATGAAACAGGTCATCGCTGAAAATCAACAAACAGGGCGTAAGTGAAAAATTTTGACAATTTCGGGCAAACCCGCTATCTAAAGCAAAACGACTTGAAAATTGTTTTGCTCTGACGGCTGCATGGCAGACCGCACCCATGTCAGCGGGAAAACATATTTTCCGTAAAACAAAGAGGAATATCAGGATTGAAATGAACTGCATTTCAATCGGGAATTACTCTGAAAGGCGCTGCCGGCAATACCGCCGGTGTTGTCTGACAGGCTCACAGGGTAAATCCGGACAGTTGCCCGAAGTCCTGCATTAAACACCTGCCGCAGTAATGCTCGGCGAGCGCTGCTCACAGGGCAAAGCTGATTCTTTGAAACCTGGATAAATTTGGCGCTAAGGGGCGCCCCTGATGCAAGGAGGATTTGCATGTCCAATGATTTGAAAATTTTTAATCCGCCAGCAGCGCTGCCCGAAACACATGTAAAAGGGATAGCCGAGCGCGAAGAATTGGTAAAATTTGCCAAAAGCGACCCGGATGGCTTCTGGGCCAATCGCGCCCGCGAGCTGCTGCACTGGGACTCCCCTTGGCATACCGTTTCCGACTGCAACCTGTCTGAAGGAAAAATCAACTGGTTTTGCGGGGGCAAGCTGAATGTCTGCTACAACTGCGTAGACCGCCATGTGGAAAACGGAAATGCCTTTAAAACCGCCCTTATCTGGGAGCCTGACGATGGCGGCGAGCCGGTAAAAATGAGCTATGTGGAGCTGCTCGATCAGGTGTCGCGCTTTGCCAATGTGCTCCTGGATATCGGCCTGCAAAAAGGCGACAGGGTCTGTATTTACATGCCCATGATTCCCGAAACCATTATCGCCATGCTGGCCTGCGCCCGGGTTGGAATTATTCATGCTGTGGTTTTTGCCGGTTTTTCAGCGGCAGCCCTGGCAGACAGAATTAATGACTGCCGGGCCAAGCTGCTGATTACCGCAGATGTTGTGCCGCGGGCCGGAAAGAAAATTCCGCTCAAGGCAAACGCCGATGAAGCTCTGCAATCCTGCCCCACCTGCCGCACCACCATAGTGGTAAACAGGGGCGACACCAAAATCAAAATGAATGAATACCATGATTTCTGGTGGCATGAACTGATGCAGAACCCCTACTGCGCCGTAGGCTGTCCCCCTGTTCCCATGGATGCGGAAGACACTCTGTTTCTGCTTTATACCTCCGGCAGCACGGGCAAACCCAAAGGGGTGGTGCACACAACCGGTGGCTACCTGACTTATGCCGCTCACACCACACAGTGGGTGTTCGACCTTAATGCAAACGATGTTTACTGGTGCACTGCCGATGTAGGCTGGATTACCGGTCACTCTTATCTGGTGTATGGCCCGCTGGCCCTTGGGGCGACAACTGTTGTCTTTGAAGGCGTGCCCAACTATCCCCAGCCAGATCGCCTCTGGCAGG
>JAFQMU010000116.1 GCA_017421085.1 Desulfovibrionaceae bacterium
GCCGTATCATCCGGTTTTGTCACAAGCCTGCCGGGGACTAAGTCGGGCAAAAATCCTACAGGCTGAACCCTTCTCCCAGATAAACACGGCGGGCGCGCGGGTTATCCACTACTTCCTGGGGAGTGCCGTGTAAAATAATTTGCCCTTCATAAACGATATATGCTTTGTCGCAGATACTTAAGGTTTCACGGACGTTGTGGTCGGAAATAATAATGCCAATTCCCCGTTTGCACAGGGCGCGGACAAGTTGTTTGATGTCGTCCACTGCCAAGGGATCGATACCGGCAAATGGTTCGTCAAGAAGCACAAATTTGGGTTCTCTTATCAGGGCGCGGGCAATTTCCAACCGACGTCTTTCCCCCCCGGACAGATGCATGGCCTTGGATTTTTCCAGATGGCTTATCCCAAACTCATCCATCAGCGAAACCAGTTTTTTTTCCTGTTCTTCCGGCGAAAGTCCGGTATGTTCCAGAATCAGTTTCAGATTGTTGCGCACAGTGAGTTTGCGGAATACGGAGCTTTCCTGGGGAAGATAGGAAAGCCCCACAAGCGCACGCTGATGGAGCGGCCATTTCCCGATATCTTCGCCATCCAGCAGAACCTTGCCGGCAGTGGGTTGAATAATGCCCAGCAACATATAAAATGTTGTTGTTTTTCCCGCTCCGTTCGGGCCGAGCAGACCGATGATTTCACCCTGGGTGACGTTGAGGGAGATGCCGCGCACCACTTCGCGGTCTCCGAAAGTTTTGTGCAAGTCTTCTGCAATGAGCTTTGACACTTTATTCCCCCTGCGTGGGTTTAGGCGAGGTTATGTGCACTTTTACCGGCTTTGCCTCGCTGCCGATTACCTCACTGCGGTTTTCACGCACATAGAAGTTTATTTTCTGCCCTGATACTGTATTTTTATCTTCGGAAAGCTGGGGGTTCTGCTCCATGACAATCAGTTCCTTATCCGCATAATAAGTAACCTTTCCACAGGTGCCCTTGCGCCCGTCACGCAGCATCACAACCTTTCCTTCGGCAACCAGACGATCAATGTCGCCGCCTCCCATGGTGGAGAGAGGGTCGTCTGTGGCCTCGGGAGCGGCTTTCGCGTTGTCTTTGAAGTAAATGGTCAGTTTGTTGGAGTCAAGATCAAAATCAGGGCGCCGTACCTTTACCGAGCCTTCAAAGATTATCAACTTGTTATTTGCGTCATAGCGCATATGATTGGCTGTGATGTCAGTTGGGAGCTGGCTGCCTTCGGACTTGGCGTCCTGAATGTTTTGAGCGCAAGACGACTGAAAGCAGATTCCATCCAGCAGAAACAGGGCTGCTGTAATTACGGAGATGATGACAAAACCGAATACTTTTCTCATTTTAATTCCAAATATCATGTTCGGTAAAGGGCGCCTGCCTGGTAGTTTTTTAATCTCAGCATTTTATTTTTCGCCTGCAATGCGGACCTGCACATTGCCGGAGGCAGTTATTACATTGCTGTTCAAGTCCCAGTCGGCCTGGCTGGCTGAGCCGGAAAACTGGGGATTATTGAAGTTCAGAGGTTCAGGCAGCACAATGATGTGGGTTTTTCCATTATATACGGCCCGGGAGCTGGTGAGATGGTTATCTGCCTCATCAACCTGAACATCATCCCACATTTCAACCAGACTTTCAGTTTGATCAAGACGTCCAAGCCGCGATTCAATATACAGCTTACTTTCCTCTTTCAAAAAATAGGTAATTTTAGGACGGCTGATGATTACTTTGCCCGACTCCTGATCAAATGACGCGGAAGATGCGTTAAGCCGCCAGCTTTCTTCACCGCTTTCTCCCTGGGTAAGATTAATGCCTTTTACCGCTATGTTGATGGCATCTTCCTGAGTGGTAATTTCCGCCAGATCAGGGTCAAGTATGGTGGCGTCTCTTGCCTGTTCTTGCTCAATATCTTCAGGCGAGGCTGATTCCTGCATATGCCGGAAGGCAATCATCCCCAGGAGAACAATACAGACAACGATGCAGATTTTAACGAACTTATTCATTTAACCCCGGTCAAACGGCGGAATGGACCAGTGCGCCAGGGTCTGGTCTATTTTATTCTGGGCTGTGAGAATAAGGCGGGCTACCTCGCGCACTGCCCCATTGCCGCCGCAGCTCATGGTAATATAGCGGGCGCGGATTTTTACTTCCGGTTGAGCATTGGCCACTGCAATGGGCAGACCCACCCGGGAGAAGGGGCCCAAATCTATCCAGTCATCTCCCACATAGGCAATTTCAGACCAGTCGAGCCCATATTTGAGACGCATGGCATCAAGAACCGGCAGCTTCTGATCAATGCCTTCAGCATAATCAACTATGCCCAGTTTGCGGATGCGGGCGGAAACAGCGCCTGATTTCAGTCCGGTAATCACCCCGACCCGGATATCCAGTCGCAGCAGCATCTTTACCCCAAGTCCGTCCTGAGCGTGAAACCTTTTCATTTCCCGTCCGTCGGGATCATAATAGAGGCCTCCATCAGTAAGCACCCCGTCAACATCCAAAACCAGCATTTTAATTTTGGATGCGAGCTCCAGAACTGCGGGTGAGAAGGCAGCAGCACTGAAAGCGAGCGGCTTGCCCTCTGTTTCCATCTGCGGAGCAGGTTCTGGTTGCAGATAGGCCGAGGGATGATCAGCAGGCATGCTCAACGCTCCAGTGGGCCTTCAGGTCCTGGAAAAGGTTGGTCAGTTTGTCCAGCGGCCAGGAGTTCGGGCCATCGCAGAGGGCCTTGTCAGGGTTGGGGTGGGTTTCCAGAAATACTCCGTCCACCCCGGCAGCCACGGCAGCCCGGGCCAGCGCGGGCACAAAGCGGCGCTCGCCGCCGGAGGCACCTCCCTGGGCGCCGGGCAACTGCACAGAGTGGGTTGCATCGAAAATTACCGGGGCAAACTCGCGCATGATTGCCAGCGAGCGGAAGTCCACCACCAGGTTGTTATAGCCGAAGAAAGTGCCGCGTTCTGTGAGTGCGACCAGCCTGCTGCCGCCCTCAATCACCTTGTTCGTGGCCGGCTGCATGTCGTAGGGCGATACGAACTGCCCTTTTTTGATATTAATTACCCTTCCGGTTTTCCCGGCAGCCATCAGCAGGCTGGTCTGCCTGCATAAAAAGGCGGGAATCTGCAACACATCGGCAACCTGAGCGGCAATGGCAGCCTGTTCTTCGGTATGAATGTCGGTAAGGATGGGCATTTTGGTCTTTTCCTTGATTTCCGCCAGCCATTCGAGACCCCATTCAATGCCGGGGCCTCGAAAGCTGTTTACCGAAGTGCGGTTCGCCTTGTCAAACGAGCTTTTGAAAATGACGAAAAGACCTGCGGCTGCGGCTGCATCCGCCACTTTGTCCGCCACTTCCAGAGCCAGGTCCAGACTTTCCAGTACGCAGGGGCCGGCAATAATGAATTTGCCCCGCTGCATCGTCTGATAGAGTTGTTCGCTGTTTATCATTAATATACCTAGTTTTTCCGGTTATCCAGCGAGGCCTTGATGAACGCACGGAACAGGGGGTGCGGATTCATCGGGGTGGATTTGAATTCCGGGTGGAACTGACAGGCCAGAAACCAGGGGTGGTCGGCAATTTCCACAATTTCCACGAGCTTGCCGTCAGGGGAAACCCCGGAAAATTCAAGTCCGGCTTCTTCAAGGCGGGTGCGGTAGTCGTTGTTGAACTCATAGCGGTGGCGGTGGCGTTCAAAAATCTCTTCCCGTCCATATGCCTTGTGGGCGTGACTGTCTTGGGAGAGCAGACAGGGGTAGGCCCCAAGGCGCATGGTACCTCCGGCGTCCGACTCCTGATCGCGGTAGACCATGGCATTTTTGCGATAATCGAACCATTCCTTCATCAGATAAATTACTTTTTCGGAAGCATCCGGGGAGAATTCTTCTGATGTGGCGTTTTTAATTCCGGCTACATTACGGGCATATTCAATAACTGCGCACTGCATGCCAAGGCAGATGCCGAAGAAGGGCACTTTATTTTCACGCGCATGACGAATAGCCTCGATTTTTCCTTCCACACCGCGAATGCCGAAGCCGCCGGGCACCAGAATGCCGTCCAGCCCTTTCAGAATATTATCGGCGCTTTCTGAGGTAATTTCTTCCGAATTAATAAATTCCAGACTGACCGAGGCTGAATTGGCTATGCCGCCGTGGGTAAGCGCTTCATACAGGCTTTTATACGCTTCAATAAATTCCACATACTTGCCCACAATCCCGATTTTGACCTTGTGGTTGAGGTGTGTATATTCCTGCACCAGTTTTTTCCAGCCGGAAAGGTCGGCATTGCGTGCGGGCAGGCGCAGCAGGATGGCAATTTTCTGATCAATCCCTTCTTCATAAAAATAGAGGGGAACTTCATAAATATTGCTTACATCGATGTCGGAGAATACGGCATCGGGCTCCACATTACAGAACAGCGAAATTTTGTTTTTCAGCTCCATGCTGATGGGTTTTTCGCAGCGGCAGAGAATAATATCGGGCTGAATGCCGATAGAGCGCAGTTCCTTTACGGAATGCTGAGTGGGTTTGGTTTTGTGCTCGCCTGCGCTGCCCAGATAAGGCACAAGGGTCAGGTGAATAAACAGCACATGTTCGCGC
>JAFQMU010000117.1 GCA_017421085.1 Desulfovibrionaceae bacterium
AACATGGCCATTGAGGCCGGAGGCAAATGCGGGCTGTTTGCGGCTGATGAAAAAACCCTGGCTTACGCCGCCGCAGCCGGACGTAAAGACGACCGTCCTGTCGCCGCCGATACTGGCGCTGTCTATGAACAGGAAATTGTCTTTGACATAACCGACCTCACTCCGCTGGTGGCCTGCCCCCACCTCCCTGAAAACGTGCACCCGGTGGATGAGGTTGGGGAAATAAGCATTCAGCAGGCGGTTATCGGTTCATGCACCAACGGCCGCATCAGCGATTTGCGCGAGGCCGCGGCCGTGCTCAAAGGCCAACGGGTGGCGCCGGGGGTGCGCTGCATTGTGCTGCCCGCCACTCCCAAAATCTGGAAACAGGCCCTTAAGGAAGGACTGATTGAAATTTTCATGGATGCCGGCTGCATAGTGGGCCCGGCTACCTGCGGTCCCTGTCTGGGCGGACATATGGGTATTCTGGCCGATGGCGAACGCGCCATTGCCACCACCAACCGCAATTTCCGGGGGCGCATGGGCAGTCTGGAATCAGAAGTTTATCTCTCCAATCCGGCGGTGGCCGCAGCCAGCGCCGTGGCAGGGCAAATTATCCACCCCGCCGAAATACAGGAAGGCTAGAGTTATGATATATCGAGGCATGGTACATAAACTGGGGGAACACATCGACACCGATGCGATTATTCCGGCCAGATATCTGGTCACCTTCGACCCGGAAGAGCTGGGCAGAAAATGTATGGACGGTCTGGAAGAAGGCTGGGTGAACCGGGTAAACCCCGGCGACATCATTGTGGCCGGGCGCAATTTCGGCTGCGGCTCTTCGCGCGAGCATGCCCCTGTGGCCATTCTGGGCGCAGGCATGCAGGTGGTGGTCGCCCACAGCTTCGCCCGCATCTTTTACCGCAACGCCTTCAACCGCGGGCTCATGCTCGTTGAGCTGGGCGATGCTGTGAATGAAATTGCCGATGGGGATGAAATTGAAATAGATACCGAAGCAGGCAGTCTGAAAATTATCTCCAGCGGCAAGGACTTCTCTTTCACAAAGCTGCCTGCCTTCATCAGCAGGCTGGTGCAGGGAGGCGGGCTGATTCCCTACGTCAGAAACAGACTGGAAGCGGAACAGGCCTGAGCGGTCTGAAAAGCAAACCACCCCGACAGGAAGATGAAATGAAAAAAAATATCTGCGTTCTCCCCGGCGATGGCATCGGGCCGGAAGTAACCGCACAGGCACTGAAGGTTCTGGATGCAGTGGCGGATAAATTCGGACATGTCTTTGAATATGAACAGGCGCTCATCGGCGGCTCTGCCATTGATGCCTGCGGCGAACCGCTGCCCCAGGCCACCCTTGACCTTTGCAGAAAAAGCGACGCCGTATTCCTCGGAGCCGTAGGCGGCCCCAAATGGGATAAGGGAGGCCCCCGGCCTGAGGCGGGTCTGCTGGCCATCCGCAAGGGGCTGGGGCTGTTCGCCAACCTGCGCCCGGTGCTTCTCTATCCGGAACTGCTGGGCGGCTGCCCGCTCAAGCCGGAACGGGTGGCCGGCGGCGTGGATATGCTGATTGTACGCGAGCTTACCGGCGATGTTTACTTCGGGCAGCCGGCCGGGCGCGGCAGCGAACAGGGCCTGCGCACTGCTTTCAATAACATGATTTACCGGGAAGACGAAATTGAACGCATTGCTCATCTGGCTTTCCGTCTGGCTCAGAGCCGCGGAAAACGCCTCTGTTCGGTAGACAAGGCCAATGTGCTTGAAGTTTCCCGCCTCTGGCGCGAAGTGGTGATCGAGGTTGCCGTACATTACCCGGATGTGGAACTCTCCCACCTTTACATTGACAACGCCGCCATGCAGCTGATTCTGCGCCCCGGCGACTTTGATGTGATACTTACGGCCAATCTGTTTGGCGACATCCTTTCCGATGAAGCCGCCGTTGTTTCCGGCTCAATCGGAATGCTGCCCTCAGCCAGTCTGGGCGAGGCGCACGCCCTTTACGAACCCATTCACGGCTCCGCCCCCGACATTGCCGGACGGGATATCGCCAACCCCATGGCCTCTGTTCTTTCGGCGGCCATGCTGCTGCGCCATTCCTTCGCTCTGAAAAAAGAAGCAGGGGCTGTGGAGCGGGCAGTGAGCGCAACTCTCGCCGAGGGCTTCCGCACCGGCGATATCATGGAAGCAGGCATGCGCCGCATTTCATGCACCGAGGCTGGAGATATTATCTGCAAAAAGATTATGGAACAAAATTGACATCAGAAAAAAATCATTTACCTTCTGACGATTATTTACACCTCAGGCGGAGCCTAGAGATAAACGCTCCCCCTCCATAAAAAGGGCTGGAAGCGGCGTGGACAGCGCAAATTATTTTTGGAAAAGCAATATGAGCAGAATACTCACAGGTGCGCAAATGCTGATGGAAGCCCTGCAAATTGAGGGCGTGGACGTATTTTTCGGATACCCCGGCGGAGCGGTGCTGGACATTTATGATGAAATCACCCGCCACCCCCGGCTGCGTCATATTCTGGTGCGCCACGAGCAGGCGGCCGTGCACGCGGCGGACGGTTACGCCCGGGCCACCGGCAGGGTGGGGGTGGCCCTGGTTACCTCCGGCCCCGGCGCAACCAACGCCGTAACCGGCATTGCCACTGCCAACTGCGACTCAGTTCCCATTGTGGTGTTTTCCGGTCAGGTGAACCGCTCACTCATCGGCAACGACGCCTTTCAGGAAGTGGACATTGTGGGCATTACCCGGCCCTGCACCAAACACAACTATCTGGTGCAGAAAATTGAAGATTTGCCGGAAATCATTGCCGAGGCCTTTTATGTGGCCCGCTCGGGCCGCCCCGGCGCGGTGCTGGTAGACCTGCCCAAAGATGTGGTACAGGCCAGGGCCCTCTTCAGCTATCCTGAAAAAGTAACTATGCGCTCCTACAACCCCACCTACGTCCCCAATCAAAACCAGCTGCGCAAAGCTGCCCGGATGATTCTGGGCGCAAAGCGCCCCCTGATTATCAGCGGCGGCGGGGCCATCAGCAGCGGAGCGGAAGACGAGCTGTTCTGGCTGGCGGACAGACTGAACATTCCGGTCACGACCACCCTGATGGGACTGGGTTCCTTTCCGGCGAGCGACCCGCTGTTTCTGGGCATGCCGGGCATGCACGGCACCTATGCAGCCAACCGGGCGATAAATGCCTGCGATGTGCTCATTGCTGTGGGAATGCGCTTTGACGACCGGGTTACCGGACTGGTGTCGGCCTTTGCCCCCAAGGCAAAAATCGTGCATGTGGACATCGACCCATCCTCCATCGGCAAAAACATTCAGGTGGATGTGCCCCTGGTGGCCGACTGCAAACATACCCTGGCGGCGCTCAAAACCCTGCTGGAAGAACATCTGGATGAAAATGACGTTTCATACGGGCGCAACCCCGTCTGGCGCCGCACCATTCAGACTTTGCAGGATGAACACCCCCTATTTTATGCCCGCGGCGATAAAATCAAGCCTCAGGAAGTGGTGGAAAGCATCCAGCAGGTGGCCGCCGCCCTGGGCAGAGAAACCATCATCACTACCGAGGTGGGGCAAAATCAGATGTGGGCGGCCCAGTTTTATAAATTCGACAAACCGCGCACCCTGCTCAGCTCCGGTGGGCTCGGCACCATGGGTTACGGCCTGCCCGCCGCCCTGGGAGCTCAGGCCGCCTTCCCCGAACATCTGGTGGTGGATATAGCCGGCGACGGCTCCATCCAGATGAACTCACAGGAACTGGCCACTGCGGTGGAAAGCCGCCTGCCCGTGAAAATCGTCATTCTCAACAACCAGTATCTGGGCATGGTGCGCCAGTGGCAGGAGCTGTTTTACAAACGCAACTACAGCTTCACCCCCATGCAGGGTCAGCCTGACTTTGTGGCTCTGGCCAAGGCCTACGGTGCGGAAGGCTACCGGGTGACCCGTCCTGACCGCCTGCGGGACACCCTGCGCGAAGCCTTCGCCTCTCCCCTGCCCGCCATTGTGGATGTGCATGTAGACCGCGAAGAAAATGTTTACCCCATGGTGCCGGCCAATGGCGCCATTGACGATATGATGCTCTCGTAAGCCGGGCGCAGAGGAGCGGAGTTGTCCGATAATTATCCTGTTCTGTTCGCGCCCCCCATTCCCGGCGGAAACAATGGGCTGGTTGAGTTTGAAAATACGCTGCACACAACGCTTTCAACAAAACCGGCTCACCTGAGGGCCCTGCCTGCGGCCATCAGCGAGCTGTCATCCCTGCTCACGGAGCGGCGGGCTGAGCTGGCCCGCTCCTACTGGGCCGACCCCCGCCTGAAAAGCGCCTATCTCTGGTATTTTCTGCCTTGGAATCTGGTGCGCCTGCTCCCGCTTTTGTCGGCCATGCCGCTGGCTCTGGAAGAAAACTCCCGGATTCTCGACCTGGGCAGCGGGCCCCTCACCTTTCCCATTGCCCTCTGGCTGGCCCGACCTGATTTGCGAAAGCTTCCCCTTGTTTTTCACTGTAATGACATGCAAAGCAACGCTCTGAGCAGCGGTCAGGAACTGTTTCAAACCTTGAGCGCAAATGCCGCCTCCCCGTGCGCCTGGAAAATCTGCCTGCACAAAGGCAGCCTGAATGAAGCCCTGCGCCGCAGCCGCGGCAGTCGGTTTAAGCTGATTTCCGCCTTAAATATGCTCAATGAGCTGAAGCCGGGGCACGAAGGACTGCGCAGCATGCTGAACGGCCTGCTCGCATCCCTGCGCTCAAACCTTGCCCCCGACGGGCAGATTCTGCTTGTGGAACCCGGCAACCGTCTGGGCGGACGGATTGTTGAAACAGTCCGCGCCTGCGCCCTCGAACAACAGCTTCACCCCGCCCTGCCCTGCCCCCACAACGGGCGTTGCCCGGCCCTGAATCCCCGATGGAACAGCTGGTGCCATTTTGTACAGGAAAACCCGCCGGTTCCCGCCTGGCTGAGCGAACTTTCTCTCAAGGCCAGGCTGCCTAAAAAACATATAGCTTTGTCTTTTCTTCTGCTTGATGCTAAAAAGAGAAAAAGGCCGGGAAAATCAAACCGGGTTCCGGGCAGAATAATCTCCAACCCAATCACTCTGCCCGGTGAGAGCAGCCCGGCCCGCTATGCCTGCACTCAGGCGGGGTTGGCTCTGGCGCTGAATGCCGCTGCGCTGCCTTCAGGCAGCCTGCCGCTTCTTGAACTTTCAGAGCGGCGCGACCCCAAAAGCGGCGCCCTGCTGGCCCGTCAGGCCGCAGAGGAGGTTTAAAAAATTCAGACCGCCGTCCCGTGCAGATTGCAGGTGTCAACCTGCTGTTAATTAAGGAGAAATATATGAACAAAGCCCGTTTATATCTCGTGCTTTTCTGTCTGATGCTTTCCGGCTGCGCCAGCGGCGCCACAGTCGGCATAGGAGGAGGCGGCGGCAGTTACGGCGGCGGCGGGGGAATCGGCATTTCCTTCCCGGTGGGGAGCGGCGAGACCGACAGCCCCTCAAATTACGGAACCCCGTTGCCCAATTATATGACTTCTAACCTCAGCCAGGCCTACCCCGACCCGAACTGCTATCAGCCCATGAAGCCGGATGCAGACGACTCTACCGGTTCATTCATGGTCTACAAACAGCAGCTCGACAAATACCGCGTGTGCATTGATACTTATGTGCAAAAGGCCAAGAACGACATGCAAACCATTGAAGCCAAGGCCAACAGCGCCATGCGGGAATACAGGCTGTTTGTAACCAGACCGTAGCGAAAAAGACTGTGCAACGCTTTAAACTGACCATTTCATATGTGGGTACCCGTTTCTGCGGCTGGCAAAGGCAGACCCGCCGCAGAAACGGCATTATTCAGCCTGAACTGCGCACGGTGCAGAGCGAGCTGGAAAATCTGGCCTCGCGCATTGCCGGGCAGAAAGTGATTATTCACGCCTCCGGGCGCACCGACACCGGGGTGCATGCAGAAGCCCAGGTGGCCCACATGGATGTGCCTAAGAGCAAAGCAGATATCAACTGGATTCGCGCCTTCAATACCCAGCTCCCCGATGACGTGGCAATAAGCGCGATTGAGCCGGTCGATTCCGATTTTCACGCCCAATATTCCGCCCGCTCCAAACTCTACGCTTACAGCCTGTGGATGTCATATAACTACACCCCCCCGCGCCTGCGCCCCTTTGTCTGGAGTTGCGGCCCGCTCAACCTGGAGCTGATGCAGGAGGCCGCCCGCTGTCTGCTCGGCCGCCACGATTTCGCCTCCTTCCGCAATACCGGGGTTGACTACAACAGCACAGTGCGCACCCTGACCAAAGCGGAACTGGCCCCGCCCGACCCGGCCCAGCCCCTGCTCGCCACATGGCACTTTGAAGCGGACGGCTTCCTGAAACAGATGGTGCGCAACGTCATGGGCCTGCTGGCGGAAGTGGGGCGGGGAAAACTTCCCCCCGAAGCTGCTGTGGAAATTCTGGCCGCGAAAGACAGAACCAGAAGCCCGGCCACCGCTCCGGCCTGCGGCCTCACTCTGGTGCGGGTGGATTATTAAAAAAACAGGTAAGATAAGCAAAAATTTTATAAGAGTTTTTTCTTCAACTCACTAAAATTATTTTTCCACCCTCTCTGATCACTGCCTGAACTAGGTAATGTATGGGTTATCTCAGGGCAGTCTTTAAAATATATTTTATGATGTTTCCCATCCTTATTTACCTCAATACCTATCGCTTTCAGACCAGACTCTATAGCACCTGTCATAGAAGAATAGTCTTTTAAAATATTTTTTATTCTATCTTCAATTATCTCTTGTTTTTCTTTCTTTAAATTAACCTTTAACAAATCACTTATAATATATTTCTTACGTGTACCGTCAGGAAATGAACT
>JAFQMU010000118.1 GCA_017421085.1 Desulfovibrionaceae bacterium
ATGCGCGATGCAGCCCAACTGTTTGGAATGTAATGGAATGCGGCCCCGTCCAGGGGCCGCTGCCTGAAACTTTCCTGTTGACATGTCGCGCATTCAAACTGTCGCCGCCCGTATTAAAGGTATGTTTTCTTCTTACAGCCGAGGGGGAATGCAACCTCCATCAGGATATTGCCCGCCTGTTCAGAGCATTAAGCTCCCACTTGGTTTGCACTCGCATCCTGCGGCAAACATTCCTACCTGGGACAATTGTTTGAAAGCTGCCTCTGACCTGATTCATTACCCTGAATTTCCATACGGCTTCATAAGCTCTGCCAGACCGGTTTTGTGAATTCATTATTCAATCCTTGCCAATTTTAAGCAACAGGTATATAAGTTGATGCTTGCCCAAACCCAAATATCCCGGAAGTTGAAAAAGGTTTGCGCCCAACCGGCCCAGCTTGAGGCTGGGTTATAATTTTGCCCCGCAAGGAGCGGGTCGATATGGCATTTCCCTTTAAATTCCGACCGAAGTTGTTCGATTGCTTTCGCAATTACAGTGTGGCCACTCTGCGCTCCGACGTGTCCGCAGGCGTGACTGTAGGCATTATTGCTCTGCCCATGGCCATGGCCTTTGCCATCGGTTCAAACGTTACCCCGGCGGCAGGCATCATTACCGCAGTGATAGCGGGATTTCTCACCTCGTTTTTCGGCGGCTCCAAGGTTTCCATCGGCGGCCCCACCGGTGCATTTGTAGCCATTGTGGCCGGCATTGTGGCCAGCTACGGCCTGCCCGGTCTGTTAATCTGCACCATGATGGCCGGGGTCATGCTCTTTCTCATGGGTCTGGCCAGAGTAGGCGGCCTTATCCGCTATATTCCCGCCCCGCTTATCCGGGGGTTTACCACCGGTATCGCCGTAATCATTCTTACCGGTCAGATTAAAGATTTTCTGGGCATTAAAGAAGATATCGGCAATGCCTCCAACATCATCGCCACCTTTGACGCCCTGCTGCCGCATCTTAAAGATATCAGCCTGCCCACAGTAATTGTGGCGACTGTTTCTCTGCTGGGCATTTATATGTGGCCCAAGCGGCTTGCCAGAATTATTCCCGGTTCTATCGCCATGCTGCTGCTGATTACCGGAGCCACGGTCAGCCTGGGCATGTTTATGGAACTGGATATCGCCACCATCGGCAGTAAATTCGGCGGCATTCCCGGCGAACTGCCCTACCCCAGACTGCCTCACTTCAATCTTGAAGTGTTCCAGGAACTGCTCACCCCGGCAGTGACCATCGCCATGCTCGGCGCCATTGAATCACTGCTCTGCGCCACTGCAGCCGACGGGATGATTGACGATGAACACGACCCCGACCAGGAACTGATGGCCCAGGGCATCGCCAACTTCGTAACGCCTCTCTTCGGCGGCATCCCCACCACCGGGGCCATTGCCAGAACCGCGGCAAATATCCGCAGCGGAGGCAAAACCCCGATAGCCGGTATCGTGCATGCCCTTGTGCTGCTGCTGATTATGCTGGTGGCCGCGCCTCTGGCCAAATTCATTCCTCTTTCCGTGCTCTCTGCCGTGTTGATTATGGTGGGGATAAATATGGGCGACTGGCGTGAGTTTGTGCGTCTTTCCCGCTACCCGCGCAGCGATGCTACCGTATTTCTGGTAACCTTCCTGCTTACCATCATTTTCGGTCTTACCCAGGCGGTGATGGTGGGCATGTTCATAGCCTGCGTACTGTTTATCAAGCGTATGTCCGACCAGAGCAGCGTGGGCATTCATCCGATGCAGCAATATCTCACCCGCAGCTTCAGTGACACGCAGCCCGGCGCTCTTCCCCAGGGCAGAACCCCTCAGGATGATGTGCTGGTGGTGAGAATCAGCGGCGCCATGTTCTTTGGAGCGGCCAACAAGCTGAAGAATATTCTGCTTTACCTCAAGCATGAGCCCAAGGTGCTGATTATCAAAATGACCAACCTGATCAGCCTTGATGCCACAGCAATTCTGACCTTGGACGAAATTATTTACAAGTGCCAGAAAAAAGACATTGTGATTATTTTCGTGGGGCTGGACAATCAGCCCAGGGCTTCACTGTCGCGCGCCGGGCTGCTTAATGACATCCCCAAAGAAAATATTCTGGATAACCTGGAACAGGGGCTTGACCGGGCCGATGAAATTTTAAAGGAAGAGCAGACGCCTGCTCAGGCCGGATAGGATTTTCAGATTATTTCACTTGAAATCCCCGGCAAAATGCACTACAACCATTCGCGGAAGCGGAGAGGTAGCGAAGCTGGCCGTAACGCGCTCGACTCGAAATCGAGTTACCGGTGATGAGCCGGTACGCGGGTTCAAATCCCGCCCTCTCCGCCACTTAAGTCAATAAAAGCGCCTGCATGATTGCAGGCGCTTTTATCTGTTTTTTCAGACAAGAATTTCAAAAGATTAATTAGTGTATTTAAGTACTGTAGCTCGAATTCTGTCAGATAAAGACAGTATATCCTCAAGAGCGTTGATATTTACTCTATCATCTTTATCTTCACCGTCAAAAAGACCGACACGCCATTGTTTATTATTAAAATGCAAACGACAGACAGGCTTACGATTATTGTCATCTAATAAAATTGAACAATAATTTATGGCATCACGCATAGTTACTCTGGAAACATCGACTGTACCAACCAATATTGATTTTACTATATAGTATGCTTCCATTTCTTCTTCAGTAGTAGTAATTTTTTGAATATTATCTTCAACTTCTTTTTCTTGTGCTATTTCCTGCTCCAAATTGACTGGCTTGGTAATAGCGCTCTGTAAACGTTCATTCAACTTTTCATCAAGAAATTGATTTAGGGCTGTAATCAGCAGCGGTGTAAAATGTTCTCTGATTCTTTGAGTGATTATTCCATCATAAGCCTGTGAAATAAAGAAACGGACAAAATCTTCATGTGGCTGCTCCAGCTGACGAGCCAGAATCTGCTTAAACTCACGGTTATATTTAAGCTCATGAGCTGCGCTCATGGCAACCTCACGGTCAAATTTGCCTTTGGCTAACTTGCGTAATTCAGGTATAAGACTTTCATCCAACTTCTCCATTATGATTTCCATATATGGTTTGTTATCCATTCTATTCGCAGATTCAAGATCTGAAAAGAATTTATAACAATTACCATCAGTTAAAATAGCTATAGGAGCTTCTGTTCCATGAAAATAAAGTTGCAGCTGATTGCATTTTCTAGAATCAAGTTCGCTACCTATCGCTTTGCATTCAATTAATAAAATTGGCTTTCCGTTCTCCACTACAGC
>JAFQMU010000119.1 GCA_017421085.1 Desulfovibrionaceae bacterium
GGCCAGAAGGATATCAAGTATGGGGGTAGGAATGGGGACAAGCATAACGAACAGGATGATTACCACTCCGCTTGCAAGCAGAATGTCACCCTGTCTTTGGAATTTCTTATAGTCTATGCGCTGTAAGCCCGGTTTGGCCATAAGCTTGACACTCCTAGTCCGTTATCGCAATGCGCCTGAATTCCCGGCATCTTCCTGTCCAGCCGGCTCAGTACCGGCCGCTGTTTCTTGCAAAGTCAGTTACTTGACGCCTGCTTTGCTTCGCCTGTCCTGGCCTGAACGGTGGGCGCCGGCTGTTTACGCTTGAATTTGTTGAGCGAGGCCAGAATCGAAGCCACCGCCTGGTACAGCTCTTCGGGAATCATGTCGCCTATTTCCACATCCTTATACAAAGCTCGTGCCAACGGCTTGTTTTCCCGAATAGGCACATTGTGCTCGCGGGCAATTTCCTTTATTCTTTCGGCTATCAGATCGGCCCCTTTGGCTACCACAACCGGGGCCGGGGCCTCATCAGCGTTATACTTCAGAGCCACGGCAATATGGGTCGGGTTTGTTATCACCACGTCCGCCCTGGGCACATCCTGCATCATGCGGCGGCGCATAACTTCAAACATCTTCTGCCGCTGCTTGTTTTTAATCATCGGGTCGCCTTCGGCCTGCTTGACCTCGTCTTTTACTTCAGACTTGGTCATCTTCAGGTCTTCTTCATATTTCCAGCGGGTGTAGATCAAATCGATAACCGCAATGACGCACATGGGAATCAGCGCGTAAAAGGCAATCTCGGCGCCGGTTCTCAGCATATATGACGCTAAATTGGCTGCATCGGTATAATAGAGAGCAAGGAAGTTATCCCACTCATTGCTGATAACAATATAAGGGGCAATGGCAATTACCGCGACCTGAGCCAGGCTTTTCCCCATGCGCCCCAGCGTTGCCGGAGACAGCAATATCCGCTTGAACCCGGAAACAACATTAAACTTGGAAAGTTTGGGTTTCATCGGCTCAACGGTCCAGAGCTTTCCCACCTGAATTCTGGTAATCAAAAACACCATAAGCCCGATAACCAGCAAAACAGGCAGGGTCAGCTTGGCAATTAAAACAGCGGTGCTGACAAACAGGCTGTATACGCTGTGCGCCGTGACTTCAAGTCCGAAAGAATTAGTCATGGTGTGGCGCATCAGCACCTGCATCTGCAAGCCAATGTAGTTAATCCAGAGATAGAGAATAATCAGCCCCACCACCAGGGTAAAGGTTTTACCCACCTCAGCCGAACGCGGCACATTGCCTTTGTCTCGCGCTTTATTACGCCGTTTTGGCGTGGCTTTCTCGGTACGGCTTGGATCTCTCGCCATTTGCAGGCCCTTTGATCAAAGGCGCTACTGCGGACTTGCGGAACGCAGCAGGTTGGTAATCATTGGAATCATGTCAAGAATAAACGTGCGCATATGCTGACTGATCAGCATAAAAATAATTCCCATAAAAAACAAGCCCACACCGATTTTAAGGGGGAAACCGATAATCAGCAGGTTCATCTGCGGGGCGGCTTTGGCAACCAGGGCAAGGGCCAGCTCTATAAAAAACAGCACGGCCACCACCGGGGCGGCAATTTTAAGCGCAAGGGTAAAAATTGTTGATGACAGGCTCAGCACCTCGCTCGTCAGAAACGGGGTAAGCAAAAGTCCGCCCGGCGGAATAAGCTCAAAGGTATCGGCCAGCGACTTGAGCAAAAACAAATGCCCTGAAAGGGCCAGAAAAGAAAGCATGGCCACCGTATAAAGCAGGTGCCCCAGCACAGTCTGCTGGTTGCCGGTGGCGGGGTCGGCGATTGTCGCCATGGAAAAACCCATCTGCATGGCCAGAAGCTCCCCTCCGGCCTGAATGCCGGCAAAGGTAAAGCGTATCACCATCCCGATGATAAACCCGAGAACCAGCTCGCCTATGACCATCAGCGCAATCTGCCAGTTGGCCGCAGGCATGAGATGCCCGGGAAACGACAAGTACGGCAGAAGCGCAAATGTCAGGGCCATGCAAATTGCGCCTTTGAGCATCTGAGGCAGGTTGTCGGCCCCAAACAAAGGGAACATGAACACAACCAGACTGATGCGCAGAAAGGTCAGCAGAAAGCTGAAAAAGTCGCTGGGATTAAAATTAAAGACATCCATGCGGGAAAACAAGCAAAAAATGAACCATGCCGAAAACGTTCGGCAAAAGGCCCACTTGCGGCTGAATGCTTATTAACGTCATTTTTTTGAAGGCTGCGCCCCTTATAAAGCAAAACAGCTCACTACTGCCCCCGGAAATAAATATGGGGAAGGAGCTTATAAACTCCTCCCCCATCTCATGACCAGTTTACTTGCGGCTCAGCTTCTCCACGATTGCAGTGGTAGAATAATTTTCCAGCAGAGGCAGCGAGAGCGCTATGCCTCCGCGTTTTTTCACGGTTTCAGCCCCCACGATTTTATCTACGGGCCAGTCGCCGCCCTTGACCAGCACATCAGGCTGCACAGCCTCAATCAGCTCAAGAGGAGTGTCCTGCTCAAACACAGTCACCGCATCCACACTTTCCAAATGGGCCAGCACATAAGCCCGTTGCTCCTGCGGATTTACAGGGCGCTCCGGCGATTTTCCCAGTCTGCGCACCGAGGCGTCGGAATTAAGTCCAAGCAGCAGTCTGTCTCCTTCCGCTCTGGCCCGGGCCAGCAAATCGACATGCCCCGCATGAAGAATGTCGAAGCAGCCGTTGGTAAACACCACCTTGAGCCCGGCCTCCTGCCAGCCTTTGACCAGCTCTGCCGCCTCCTGCCAATTTTTAATTTTGGGATGGCGGAGCATGTCTAATACTCAAAGTCCAGATTCATGGCCTTGCGGGCGCCCTGCATGGTACGCTGCGCCTCTTCGCGGGCCCGCAGACTGCCTTCCCGGAGCACCTGCCGGATGTAATCCGCATCCAGATTTTTCCGACGTTCCTGAATGGGAGCAAGGAAATTTTCCAGATTATTTATCAAAATTTTCTTGCAGTCAACGCACCCAAAAGATGCGTTTACACAGCCTTCGCAAATTTCCGCTCTGGTCTTCTCATCAGTGAGCAGCTCGTGATAGGGATAAAGATTGCATACCTTTGGGTCTCCCGGATCGGAGCGGCGCAGGCGGTTTTTATCGGTAAGCATACCCCGCACTTTTTTGGCGATATCGCCGAAATCATCGGAAAGGAAAATGGAGTTCCCATAGCTTTTGCTCATCTTGCGCCCGTCCAGGCCGGGGCAGCGGGCAGCCGGGGTGAGCCGGGCCTGCGGTTCCGGGAAAAATTCACCATAAAAATTGTTGAAACGGCGGGCAATCTCCCGGGTAAGCTCAAGATGGGGGAGCTGATCTTCACCCACAGGCACCCAGGCCGGGCGATACATGAGAATATCGGAGGCCATCAACACGGGATAGCCGAGAAAGCCCAGGTTGCCCAGGTCTTTATTAGTAATTTCTTCCCGCTGCTCTTTATACGTAGGGTTGCGCTCAAGCCAGGAAACCGGGGTAAGCATCCCCAGCAGCAGAGAAAGCTCGGCGTGCTCCAGCACCAGCGACTGCTGAAAAATAACGCTGCGTTCGGGGTCAAGCCCGCAGGCAATCCAGTCGCGGGTCATTTCAATTACATATTCCTTAATATCACTGGTATTGGCATAGTCGGAAGTCAGGGCGTGCCAGTCTGCCACAAAAAAGAAGCAGGGCATTTCTTCCTGCAATTTGAGCCAGTTTTTAATTGCTCCGAAATAATGTCCCAAATGCAGAGGGCCGGTGGGGCGCATGCCTGAAAGGGTGCGGGGGGGTAGACTCATAGCGAACTCCAACTGATGACAAACCGCAGATATTACAGCGGGGTTAAGCCGCGCCGGGCATTAATTGAACAAAGTCCAGTGCCAGAGCGGCGGCAGGTTGAAAACACTGATCAGCAAAGAAACCGTTTTTATCAGAACCGGGCCCAACGCCTTCCAGAACAGGCCGGTTGCCAGCAGCAAAATGATAATTATCATGCCGTAGCGCCCGATTCCCATATATTTGTTCCCCAGGCTGCGGGGAAGAAAGCTGTATAAAATGTGGCTGCCGTCCATGGGAGGAATGGGAATCAGATTGAACAGCCCCAGCAGCACGTTTATCCAGATGCCGGCCTCCAGTACTGACCAGAGAATGGGCATCTTGAGCGCCAAGGCCTGCAACGCTCCCACATGCAAAACCAGCAGCATCAGCATGGCGAAACCCAGGGCCAGCGCGAAGTTGGCCAGCGGCCCGGCAAATGAGGCAATAGCCATGTCGCGCACAGGCTTGCGGAAATAGCGGGTATTTATCGGCACCGGTTTGGCCCAGCCTATGGCAAAGGGCATGGCCAGAGCAGTAATGATGAAAACCACCAGCCCGGCCGGGTCTATATGCTTAACCGGGTTAAGGGTA
>JAFQMU010000120.1 GCA_017421085.1 Desulfovibrionaceae bacterium
CGCCGCATTCCAAAACGCAGACGGGTGCAGACAGGAAGCGGACGCTCAGGCAGAGGCGGCTTTGGAGGTTTCGGTGGGGGACGATCCGGAGGCGGTGGATTCGGCGGCGGCAGATCCGGAGGCGGCGGAGCTTCCAGCAGATTTTAAATCGCTGCACCGCGGCATCTGGTTAGCCATTGCCGGCCAGCAATGGTCTGCATAGTATTTTAAACGTTCACTTCCACCCGATGTTTTACAACGGCTATATGTTTTTCGGTTCGCCCTTCGGAGGTCAACCTTAATACACGCATTAAGAATTGCAGATTTCAGGTTAATGGGGAGTGTACCAAAATTTCTATTGCTCAATTTTTGTTTTTAGTTTAAACAATAGCGGCTCGGAGCGTAGCGCAGTTTGGTAGCGCACCTGCCTTGGGAGCAGGGGGTCGCAGGTTCAAGTCTTGCCGCTCCGACCAGAAATTTTAAGGGGCCCGTGGCAACACGAGGCCCTTTTGCATACCTCCCGTTAGTCAGGCAAAAATTCTGAATTACCCCGCTTACATTCTCATTTCATGTGACGGAAATTCTTTTTTTCGTGAACTCAGGTTCATCCTTCTGTTTAAATCTGTTTTAATTTATGATAGATATATAATTCATTCAGCAACCAAATCATATCAAATTGATTGCCCTGTAACTCGGCTTCAGAAGTAGTTTGCAGGGAAATGACTGCCACAACCAAACCGGATTTAACGCCAGAATTTAACTGACCAGAAGTCCAGATTTCAAAAGACATGGGTATACTGCTCAAAAAATCTGCCAGGGAAAATAATCTCCATGAACATTTTCTCGCAGAAGATTCAAAGCAAGATAATAAAAGAGAAAAAGCGATTCAAGGCATTTCGCGTTCTGGTCTGTCGCTGTTCGCTCTGCTCATTCTGGTTTCTCTTTTGTTGTTTCCACTCCCGGCTGCCCCCAGTGAGCCAGGCCCGGCAAATGGCGCGAAAGACCTTGTTATTGCAGATATCAGCCCTTCAATTGAACCGGAATTATTTGATGTAAGCCAGAATTCCATCCTGTCCCAGCCTTCTGAACAAACTGAGTACCAGACTCCACCGCCCGCAGAAAAGAACATGTCACCAACTGAAAGCGTGCTGCTCATCACTTTTTTGCCGATTCTGCCATGCCTCCTGCTGACCATACCTTTTGCTGTTTTATACTACCTGATTGCAAAGAAAAAAATCTTGGCTCCTGAAACAGCCGCATCAATTCCCCAGACTGAGCATGCCTCTTCCGGTCGGGCATACGGAGAGCATAGTAATGTTGAAAAAGAAACTGCTTCCGGTTGCGCGCCTGAAGAAGACCGCCCGGATGCAGAGCAGCCTTCCCCTGTCATTTCTGTGCAGGCTGACATGAACAATTCAACACAAAGTCAGAGAATACCCGCTCAGCCTGCCGGGCAACCCGCCACCAGTCCCCTGCGTACCCGTTCGGGAAAGACTTCCCTCGTCATCCTCCTTGTTGCCTGCGTCTTTCTTTACGGGTGGACAAGAAGCAACTTCAACTCCATGGTCAGCCTGGATGAGCAGGTAAAAACCGCCTGGTCTCGGGTAGAAACCCATTACCAACGCCGCGCCGACCTTATTCCGCACCTGGTCACTCTGCTCGCTTCTTACGCAGCCCACGAGCAGGCAACGCTTGAACAGCTGCTTAATGCCCGGGCCAGGGCCATAAATGCAGGCATTGAAGGTGGAGACCTGACCGAGTCAGGTTTGCGTCGCTTTCAGGCCGAACAGGCAGAGCTGGGACACGCAATTTCCCGGTTGCTCATCCTGACCGAATCAAGCCCAAACCTTAAAAGCAGCGAAGCATTTCAAAAACTGCAAATTCAACTTGAAATAACTGAAAACAGCATCGCTGCCGAGCGGATACGCTTTAACGAAATCGCCCGCGCCTACAACATTTATATCCGTAGCTTTCCCAGTAATGTTCTGGCCGCTCTGCTGAATTTTGAACCAAGACCCTATTTCAGCGCCGGCGAAGGAGCCGAGCAAACTCCAGCCGCAGAGCACGAAGACAGGTCAGCTCAGCCTGCTCCCGAACCAGCTCAGCAAAAGGAAGAGATTTATCCTGCACAGCCGGAACAGACAGAACAGCAAACCAGTGAATCAACAGAGACGCCGCTTCCAGAGAAAGCCGTTCCGGGTGAGGAAGAGATTCATCCTGCACAGCCGGAACAGACAGAACAGCAAACCAGTGAATCAACAGAGCCGTTGCTTCCAGAGAAAGCCGTTCCGGTTGAGGAAGAAAAGGCGAAGCCGGACCTCAATCTGCCGGATTCCGCCAGTTATACATATCTTCTGAATCCTGACAAACTTTTACGGTATGATGAAGACTTCAACAAACAGGCCGCCAAAATGGAAAATGAAGTTGGCGTGCGGGTGCTGGCTGTGTTGTGGAGATGTGATGACAGCAGAGAATATAGTCTGCCCCCTCAGGAGCTGTACAGCCAGTTTAAAATTGACGACAGCGCACAGGGCAAAAACCTGCTGATTTTTCTGGCGGTTGACCCGCAAAGATACTTTCTCGAGATTGTGCCTGGCCCGGCTTTGAAAGATGTGCTCACTGAACCGGCCATTTCCCGCCTCAAAGGGGTGTTCATGCTGCCATTTATAGAACAGCATCGGTATGATGCCTGCCTTGAGCACGCCTTGACCGAACTTTACCGAATTTTCAAGGATCACTTCGGAGTAGCCGAGCCCCCCCGTGATCCCTCCACCAAAAGCAACTCATCCTTCCCTGTTGCAATGCTGTTTTTTGTCGGTTTTATTATGATGCTTTGTCATATCAACAAAGCAAAAGGCTCTGCACCGATGCCGGAGCGGCCCTGCCCCTGCTGCAAAAATGTCAGCCTGCGCATGGACTCCAGGCATATTGTCTGGAGAGAAAACAAAACTCTCCCAGGCGTTGCCATGGAATTCTGGCACTGTCGCAACTGTGGCTATCATGAAAAACAGGAACGTATCTCTCCCCCCCAGAACAAACGAGATATTCCGCGCTGGAGGTTGATTACCTATCAATTCCCCGGCAAATCTGAAGTTGTTTACAATCTTCCCACCACTGCAAAGGAGCGGGCCAGACTGTAAATACACCGCCCCTCCCCCTGCAAAGCATAATCTGTTGAATTTACACAAAAAATTCAACTCATCCGCCTTGACCTGAGGCATGGCGTTTTTTATACCAGACAAGCAGCGCCTTAAATCAGCTTCAGATTTTCAGGTTTCCTGCAAAAAAGGCAGTTTGTTCCACCGTCGTTTGCGGGCAAACTCATTTCATACATCCCGGCCGGTCGTCTGTCTGGGAATTTTTACCACCTACACAGGAGGAGAAGATGGCAGTATTTGAAGTAAAACACCCTCTGGTTCAGCACAAACTCGGCAGGCTGAGGTGCAACAATCTTTCAGTAAGCGAGTTCCGCGCCATTTCCAATGAACTATGCCGCCTTCTGACCTATGAGGCCACCCAGGATCTGGATACGGAAAAAGTAACCATTGATGGTTGGGCAGGCCCTGTCGAGGTGGAAAGGATTAAGGGAAAGAAGATTACCGTTGTTCCTGTTTTGCGGGCTGGCCTGGGAATGCTGGACGGCTTTCTTGATATGATTCCCGGAGCAAAGGTCAGCGTTGTGGGTATTTTCCGCAATGAAGAGACGCTGGAACCGGTTCAGTATTATGTTAAACTGGCTAAAAACATTCAGGATAGAATGGCCATCATTCTCGATCCTATGCTTGCTACCGGCGGCACCCTGAATGCGACCATCAGCCTTTTGAAAGAAGCCGGATGCAGACGAATCCGCGGGCTTTTTCTGGTTGCCGCACCTGAAGGCATAGCTATGGTCAGCGAAAAACACCCTGATGTGGATATCTATGTTGCAGCCGTCGATGACTGCCTGAATGAGCACGGCTACATTCTGCCCGGGCTGGGTGATGCGGGCGACAAAATTTTCGGAACCAAGTAATTCAGAACAAAGGCAGGAGCTTACCAAATGGAAACCCGCTCAACTCCAGTATATAATTTCCGACTGAAAGACTGTTTTATTGGCGCGCAAATGCTGTTTGTAGCCTTTGGTTCTCTGGTGCTCGTTCCCCTGCTCACCGGGCTTGACTCAAATGTCGCTCTGTTTGCCGCCGGCTGCGCCACTTTGATTTTTCAACTGGTTACCAAGGGCTCTGTGCCGATTTTTCTGGCCTCATCCTTCGCATTTATCGCCCCTATCATTTTTGCGGTGGAGGCATGGGGCATTCCCGCCACCATGTGCGGCCTCATGTCCGTTGGGGTTGTTTATGCCCTGCTCAGTGCGCTCATCCGGCTGAAAGGGGTTGCAATTATTGACCGTTTTCTCCCTCCCATTGTTACCGGACCGGTAATCATGGTTATCGGTCTGGGGCTTGCGCCCACGGCTGTGTTCATGGCGCTGGGCAAAACCGGAGACGGCTCGGCAACCATCATGGCCCAGAATCAGGCCCTCATGCTTTCGATGACAGCCCTCGCAACCACAGTTCTGGTTTCTCTGTTCGGGCGGGGTATCATGAAACTGATACCGATTTTTTCCGGCATAGTGGTTGGCTATATTACTGCAATCTGCATGGGTGTTGTCGACTTCTCATCAGTATTAAACGCTCCATGGTTTGCCGTGCCTGCTTTTACGGCCCCTGAATGGAGCTGGGAAGCAATCATTTTTCTGATGCCTGTCGCCATTGCTCCGGCAATTGAGCATGTCGGCGACATTCTGGCCATTGGAAGCGTAACCGGGCGCAACTACATGCAAAAACCCGGCATTGACCGCACCCTTCTCGGCGATGCAGTGGCCACGGTCACAGCCTCAGCAGTAGGCGGGCCGCCCTGTACTACCTATTCTGAAGTTACCGGAGCTGTAGCCCTTACCCGTGCGTTCAACCCGGCAATCATGACCTGGGCGGCTGTTACCGCCATTATTCTGGCCTTTGTCGCCAAGCTGGGGGCGGTGCTGAGCGCCATTCCCTCTCCCGTTATGGGCGGGATTATGGTGCTGCTTTTCGGGGCCATTGCAGTAGTAGGCATGAATACTCTGGTCAGGGCAGGCGAGGATCTGATGTAACCGCGCAACATGATTATTGTAGCCGTCATTCTGGTTTTCGGCATAGGCGGTATGGTTATCAATGTTGGGGCTGTTTCTGTAAAGGGAATAGGTCTGGCAGGGATTGTAGGGGTGGTTCTTAATCTGCTCCTGCCCGGTTCCTCAGGCAAACCAAACAAGCCTGTTTCATAAATCTGAAATATTCTCATCATGGGGCGGGGCATCACGCTCCGCCCCATGGTTATCGTGTAACCGCCCGCTTTCAAAGCGGAGGCATCCAAACTGGATGATGGTCACTAATTTAATAAAATGGACGAAAACGAAAAAGCATAAGTAAAACGACGCCAACCAAAAACACCTGAAATAACAGAATAACCGGATCTGAATCGATAATGGCGAAAATACTCATCAGCAATGCCCCGCAGCCTGTGCACAAACTGCATAACCCCATGTAAAGAAAAGGGGGACGCAACAACGAACGGGAAGCAAGATTTATTCGTTCTTCATACGCAAGCCTGCGCGTATAAAAAAGGGCCATGCCATAAAAAACAGCCCCAATCGCCTGTAAGCTTAATCCGATAACTACCAGCCACCAACGCATACCCCCTCCTGAAACCAAAGCTGCTCAAGCCCTGTATACCCTTTTCATGTTCATGACAGGCAGCATCAGACAATATATCCCCTTCAATTTCGCAAGACAAGTTTTCAACGATGGACAAAAGCCTTGCAATTGCCTATATAAAAATCTATACTTACCATTATTCTGCTGAAACAACAGCAGATTTAACCCAGACAGACAATGCCAAAACAGTTATTCCTGTCTTTCAAAACGGTTTCAAGCTTGTTTAATTTATATTCTTACATGCCTGTATGGAAACAGGCTTACACTTAACCATAACCGCATACTTGTGGAGTATATATATGAACTTTAACCCTTATCAACATCTGGAGCGTTATGAACGGTGCGGCCCCTCCCCTGCTGAAAACGAAATCATGCCTTGCCGCGACAGTGAGGAATGCCTTTTCAGGATGCGCAGGGTACTCGCAGACATCCGCTCCGACATGGAAAAAACAACCGACTGGCTTCCTTTTTCATATAAAGCCTATTTTTATGGAGCAACTGCTGATGCCCCTGACTGTCTTTACTTCTGCATAACCGATGAGCCGGTAAGCAACCTGGGGCAGCCGCTTGATTTTCTGCTGGGAGAAGTAATGCCTGACTGGTTTTATGTGCGTCTACATATTGTCCGCCATGCATATGTGCACTTTAAAATTGACAACCCTGTAAACAGAACTCTGCGCTGCGAGATTCATTGCCCGGGAAATAAAAATATGGTCAGGCCCATTTCCTGCATCGGCGCAGATTATATGACCCAGGTCAACATGAGTTTGAGCGAGTATCTTGATGCAGCTTTTCCCGCCTGACCAGCGTAATCATCACGCATCACGAGGGGCGGTTTAGCCGCCCCTTTTCTTTAAGCAGCACTAGCATAAGAAACAGACTCAACCGATTCTGCATGGTTAGCGCTTCCCTTCATCAGAAATCATTTTTTCAATGTTTTTAGCGCGCCTGGCGCCATCAGGATGGCTCGACAGAAATCCTCCGCCAGAGCCGAGCGCAGCCAGCTTGTTCAGGGCGGAAACAGCAGAAGCCGGATTTTTTCCGTATACTTTCATCAGATTATAGCCATATTCGTCGGCCTCGCTTTCCTGCTTTTGTGAAAACTGGGCATTTATCGCTGTTTCGAGCAAATCTCCCAGCACAGAGTCGGTAAGAGATGCCGCCGCTCCACTCATGGAAGCAGCCCCCTGGCGCAAACCTGCACTGGTATAGGCCACACGCATGGCATCAAGCGCATCGCCATTGACCACATGCCCGATTTCGTGCCCGATTACAAAAAACAGTTCTTCATCATTCATATAATCCATCAGTCCGGAATAAACTCTGATAGAGCCGTCCGGAGTGGCATTAGCGTTGATTTCATCAGTCAGGTAAACCTTGAAGTTCAAATCAAGACCCAGATCTTTTCCCAGGCTTCCTGTCAGCCTGTCCAGGCGTTTAACATAATTGCTGTTGGCGGCAGCCACTTTTGCCTCCCTGTCACCCACAGCGCGCATATTTCTTGATTCTTCCTTAAGCTGCCCATCACTGACGGCAGCTGCCGATATCAGGGTCATACCGGCGCTGATTGCCCGGGAAGTATCCAGTTCACAGGCCCAGGTCAGACAAAGAGCAATCGACAGAGCAAGAGAAGTCACCAGCTTGAATTTCATATTCCCTCCAGATTATCCATATCCTGAAATAACCTTATCAGCACAAAATATTTTTGCAAAGCGCAGAGCGGACAGATTAAAAACTCAGAGCGCTTACGGAAAGCAGCGTTTATCATGAGAAACTATCCTCCAAATCCTGTAAGAGAGTAGCTCAGGCTCTACCGACAAGAATTCATTTTTTATACTTCACCCCGATGCTCCATCATGAGCGCTCCTATATTCGACCGGAACGCTTTCACATATAAAAATCCCCCGCAGCCGCTGCGGGGGATTAATCTTATATTTCAGGGAGAGTATCAAAGCGCATGAACATACCTTCCGGAATGGAGCTGCCAGAAGCGGCCTGAGTCCCAGTTCGCTCTGCTCCAAGAGTTACTCCGGCTGAGGGGATGGATGCGCCCGGATAGCCTGGCTGCCCCGGCTGCTGATTCATCTGAACCGCCCCCGTCTGGACAGGCTGCATTGAAGACGGGGAATTTACAGGCAGGCTGCCAGGCATCCCCGTATCAGCAGCGGGAGGTACAACCACATTACCCGCCGCAGGCATGGAAACAGGCTGAGAAGTTTCATTCAGCAACTCTCCCATGCTTTCAAGCACCAGGCTGTTCAGAGAGTAATTGCCGCCCGGCGCAGTCAACCCCATGCCGTCCATACCTGACATGGAGACACTGGCCTTCATCATGCCCATAGCCCCGATGCCCGTTCCCTGCTGCGAGGCAAAAGGAGCCTTCATACCGGTGAATCCGGGAATATACTGACTGGTATTTAATGAGTTATACTGGCTGCGCCCGGGCATATCGACCGGAGAGAACGGAGCTTCCGCCAGTCCTCCCGGACTCATTGGGTCTATAAATTTGACTGAATCACTGAAGTTTGACTGCACCGGCGTTCCAGCCCCAATACCCATAGGTTTGCCGCTTGCACTTATTTCTTCAACTGCCCGCTGCCGGGCTGCGCTGATGGAACCCACAGCGTTCACATCATGCTGCAAGTTTCCGGTGTAGGCGCTCATACCAGGCAAATTACGCTGCCAGGCTTCAACGCCATCAGGCGAAGCAGCGGCAGAGTCTGCAACCGCCTGCCCGCTCTGCTCCGGAACAGACGAATTTTCTTCAGGAATTACGGAATTGCCGAGACCGGACTGAGCATAAGGGTTAATATACTCTATGCCCTCTTCCCGGTATTCGCTGTAAATCCCGTTAGGATCAGAAGGCTTGCTCTGATTCAGCGCATATTCCGTGCCGGCATCACGCTTCAGACTGCCGTAATGCGGTTCAAGACGTATGCCCTTTTCCTGATTCAGCGCCTGCATTTCCTGACTGTTTCTGAGCATGGACGGGGATGTGGCCCGACTGGCCTGACCCAGCTTGACGTTCAGCTGCTCATAAAGCATGTCTGCAAGCCCGATGCCCCCGGCAGAGGCCATCTTCTTGGAAAATTCAACGTCAAACATCGACTGATACATTTCTTCATCACGGCTGTGCAGATACCCGTCTTTGGGAATGCTTTTGCGCATCTGCTCCCATATCTTCTGGATAAACACAGCTTCAAAGTCCTGACAAGCCTGACGCAGCTGCTTTTCCTTATTTTCTCCGCCCTGAATATGCTTTCTCAGCTCATCAATCTGCAGCTTCTTCTTAATGGGATCTTCAGAGTATCCGGCAGCAGCAACTCTGGGGTCAATAGGTACGCTCATTTAAATCACCTCCAGCTCTGCATGAAGAGCGCCGGCTGCCTTCATACTGCGTAAAATTGAAATCAGGTCTCGCGGGGTTGCCCCAATGGCGTTCAGCCCATCAACCAGCTCCTGCAAAGTAGCCCCTTCAATAATGGACAGATGCTGATTTTCTTCTTCAATCGTAATATCAGTCGCGGGTGCGGCTACCGTCTGCCCCATGCTGAAGGGCCCGGGCTGAGAAACCGACATTCCTTCCTGCACCATAACCTGGAGGTTGCCGTGCGCCACCGCCACCCTGGAGATGCGCACATCGCGCCCCAGTACCACGGTGCCGGTTTTCTCGTCCACCACCACCTTTGCAGGCGAATCAGGAGTAACTTCAATGTTTTCCAGCGAAGCCATCAGCGGCACAAGATTGTTGCGATATTCAGGGGGAATGCTCAAATCAACGGTTGTAGCGTCTACTGCCCGCGCGAACTGTCCGCCCATGGCAGCGTTGAGACGCTCCGCCACCTGCATGGTGGTGGAAAAGTCGGCAACAAACATATTCAGGCTGATTTTATCCTGCTTATTGAAGTCAAAGGGAATTCCCCGCTCCACTATCGCCCCGCCGGGAATGCGCCCTACAGTAACAAAGTTTTTAGTTGCAGACGCAGCCTCCCCGGCCACTGAATAGCCGCCCAGAGTAATCGGCCCCTGGGCCATACCGTAGATTTTGCCGTCAATCCCGGTGAGGGGGGTTTGCAGAAGCACACCGCCCTGCAGGCTGGTGGCATCGCCGATGGAAGAAATAGTCACATCAAGGGTTGACCCCGGCTTGGCTGAAACCGGCATGCTGGCAGTAACCATAACCGAAGCTACGTTCTTCGGCTTCATTCTGCTCATATCTACGGAAACACCCATCTTTTCAAGCATGTTTACCATGGAGCGCATGGTGAATACAGAATCTTTCTTGTCGCCGGTTCCTGAAAGCCCCACAACCAGCCCGTAACCGACCAGCTGGTTGTCGCGCACCCCGGAAAAAGAAGCGATATCTTTAAGCCGCACAGCTTCAGAACTGGTCGGCAATGCCAGAAGCAACAAACCGCAAACGACACTTATGACTTTGAGTGAATCGATTATTCTGCGCATGGCAAATTTCCTGTTTCAGATTATTGACTCCTTGCAGCTGTCATAGCAAAGGTTATGCCACAATTATCAATACTGCCCTGCTTTTTCCCTTTTAAAGCTTTATATTTTATAAGCAAAAATTTTTTCAATTCTTTGCAGCAAAGCCGGTTTATTCATATCTGACTGTCAGGCTCTCCTGTATTTTCATTTTAGCCCGCTCATTGCGTAAAAAAAGAGCAGTTCAACCTGAAGTTAAACTGCTCTGAAATCAGCCTGATTTAGAATGGCCAGATAAGATCGAGAATTCTGGTCAGCCAGCCGGGAGACTGCTTATCGGCCAGGGTGCCCTTACCGAAAATTGCAATCTTGGCATCTGCAATCTGGGAAGAGTAAACCGAGTTATCCGCCTGCACATCTCTGGATCGCACAAGCCCTGCCACAACCAGATACTGGGTTTCATCGTTTACCCTGGTTTCGCTGGCGCCTTCAATTTGCAGCAGCCCATTGGGCAGCACATTAATAACCCGGGCGGCGACTGTGGCCACAACCTGATTAGAGCGATTGGTTTCCCCAGTAGCGTCAAACTTGCTTTCAGTTTTGGTGCTGAGCAGATTGCCCGGCCCGGTCTTACCCTCAAACACCCCGATATTTGAATTCCAGGGCAGCGGAATCATGGAAAGCGTGCTGCGGCCGAAAAATTCAGGCGCCTGAATATAGTATTCATTGGTTTTATCAGCTGTGGTATCAGCTTTATTGGTAGCAGTATTGTTTTCCTCAATTTTCACCATGAGAATATCGCCTACCCGCCTTGCCCGGCTGTCTTCAAAAAGCAGATTGGCGTTTGCTTCATTAAACAGCGATCCGGGGTTTGCAGCTATTTCTTCCGGGGTCATGCTCTGCGGCGGGGGAACCACCGGCAGTGTAGGCCCGGGCTGATTTTGACCGGCGTTGCAGCCAGTCAGCAGCAATAATCCAACAGCCGCAGCTAATAATTTTGACCGCATATTCTCTCCTTGGCTCTCTTTTCCAGAGGCTCTGACCGGATTTTCATCCAGACTGTATCACCTGAACTTAAAAGATGAGCCTCTCCCGCGCCTGACATATTTTATTAATACACACGGGGGAGCTCTCACTGTTCACTAATTTACCAGCACGGTATCAGCGCTCTGCACCACTGCCGTAATCAACTTTTTACTCTGCATATTGCGCACAGTTACGCTTTCTCCCAGAGCGGCATCCGCCTGAGCCTGAGCCCGCACCTGCAAACGAATATTGCCTTTATCATAAATAAGATTTACGGTTGACCCCCGCCGCACGGTGGGCACGCCCGACAGATCTGATACATAAATAACCTGCTCAGCGCCGATGCTGCGCATGACCCGATAAGGCCCGCCGCGTCCATCCCAGATATCTGAAAGGTCCCCGCGCAGATGCGCAACGTTTTTCCGCATGAACTTAATCATGTCCACATCCAGCACATCCTCCTTGTTGAGCGGAATGCTCGCACAGGGAACGCTGGCCCACAGATTGACAAAAGCCGAACCGGTGTAGCGGCGCAACACGGTTCCGTCAAGATCGCTGACCACAAAGCGCAGAGACATTCTGCCGGGACCAAGCTTGCTGACTACCTGAGGCTCAACGCTCTGTTGAGAGTGAGCCAGGAAGATATAATCCGGGGTTTTAATGTCGCTGAAATCAACCTCTCCCGGCATTCCGACAGTTTCCCTGGTCAAATAATTGACCACACGATTGCGCAGCTCCTCGCCATCAAGCAGAGCTCCCCCCTGCTGAATAGCCAAAGATGAAGGGTAAATGCAGATGCGCTCCAAATCTTCCAGATAGGTGCGCATCTGAGTTTTAAGAGTGCTTCTGCTCACACTCATAGGCTTGCCTATTACTTCCGGAGCAGGCCAGAGGCGCAAATTCTTCAATTCGGCCCAACGTTCGGGAACATCGCCAAGGGCATCAGCGATTTCACCAAGACGCACAAACTCGCCATGCACGATAGCAGCGTCACGAATTTTTATCCGCCACTCCTGTTTAGCAGGGGAAGTATCGGCCTTTCCGTCAGCGGCCAAAGCCTGCTCCGCCCCACAGACCAGAGCAAGCCCGGCCAGTATCATCAGCATCCGGATCGCGTATAGGGAAAAAACAAACTTACGCAGTTCAGGCATAACTAATCCCTCTTCAGGTTGATCAGATAAAGAAAATTATCCATTCTACGCCGCTGGCCGCCGTCAACTCAGCCGGCTTATGCGCGCTTGAGCTGCACCGCAGTCTGAAGCATGGAGTCGGAAGTCTGGATAGCCTTGGAGTTCATTTCATAGGCGCGCTGGCCTACAATCATCGCCACCATTTCTTCAACTACTTCCACGTTTGACATTTCCAAGAAGCCCTGAGCGATGGTGCCCACATTATCAGTGCCGGGCTCGCCTTCCACCGCTTCACCGGAAGCCTCGGTTTCAGAATAAAGGTTCTTGCCCCTTGCCTGCAAACCGGCAGGGTTGATAAAGGTGAACAGGTTTATATCCACAGCAGCCAGCTCTTCGCCGTTGGCATCAAGCGCAGCAAGGTGACCGGTTTCAGACATGGCAACAGTCTTGGTTTCGGCAGGCACAATAAACTCCGGCTGCAGCACATAGCCGTTGGCTGTAAGAATTCTGCCGTCCTGGTCGGTTTTAAAGGCCCCGGCGCGGGTATACATCAGTTCATCGTTCACCATGACCTGAAAGAAACCATCGCCTTCAATGGCGAAGTCGAGCGGGTTTCCCGTGTTCTGATAGTCGCCCTGCGAAAAAAACTTGTGCACAGTGGTGGGGCGCACGCCCATACCCACCTGAATGCCTGTAGGCACGCGCACATCGCCTTCCACCACAGCGCCGGCCATCTTGATGTTCTGATAAATCAAATCTTCAAACTCCACCCGGCTTTTTTTGAAACCGGTGGTGTTAACGTTGGCCAGGTTGTTTGAGATGGTGTCGATTTGCATCTGCATTGCGACCATGCCCGTGGCCGCAGTCCAAAGTGAACGCATCATAAGCTCTGTCCTCCAAACCAGCCTTAACGCGGCTGCGCTTAATTACACTCAGTCAAATCAGGCGCCTGTTTCATTTAGATGAATTTGCCTGAATAAAATTTACTTAAACCCTGGCCTTGCCCACTTTGGAAACAGCGTCTCTGTCAAGGGTATCGGTGGTCTGCATTACTTTTTGGTAAGCGTCAAACTGACGATGAGCCTCAATCATGTTAACCATTTCATAAACCACCTGCACGTTGGCAGACTCAAGATAACCCTGTTCGACGCTGAAGTTCGCAGCGCCTTCTTCCACCGCTTCGGCATTTGCCCGCAAACGATAGGCGCTGTGCCCCACCTTCTGCAAGGCTGTCAGATCATCGACAGTGGAAACCTGCAACTGCCCTACCATGTCTTCATCGGCGTAAATGCTGCCGTCAACTCCAATGGTAATGCGTCCGGTTCCTGCCGGAATGGTGATTTCCGCTCCGCCTGCACCGAGCACGGGGTGGCCGTTGGGAGTAACCAGCATGCCTTCATTATTGAGCACGAAATGTCCGGAACGGGTAAACAGCTCTTCGCCGTTGCTGTTGATTTTAAAGAAGCCGTCACCGGCGATGGCCACATCGAGGGGGTTTCCGGTGAACTTCATGCTGCCCTGGGAAAAATCGGTTTTAGATGTGGCGATGCGGGTTTTTGCCAGATGCTGAGGTTCAGGAAAAAGCTTTTCTGAACGCACGCTCAAAATCGGCTCCATAACCATGTCATGAGCGAATTTGGCAAAGGTATCCTGAAAGGCAAGCACATCACGCTTGTAGCCTGAGGTATTCACATTCGCCAAATTATTGGCGATGTTGTTCATTCTGTGTTCGTTGGTAAGGGCGCCGAACAGGGCACTGTACATACTTTGCTGCATCTGCTAGCCTCCTTGAGGGGCTGGTTTTCCGCCCAGAACAACGCTTCAGCCTTGCCGGGTAATTTGAGGAACACCCCTCTCCCCCAACAGGCCTAGGCTGGGCACAACTATTTATGCAAGATGCAGGCCAAAAAAAACGCTGAGTTTTACTGCACGCTGTCCAGGCCGCGCTCATCCTGGGTAAACATGCGCCAGTAAACAGTTCCCTGCGGTGTCTTTTCCGGAACAAGCCGAAGAATGGGCATTTCGCGCCAGATGTAAACCATAGTTCCATCGCTGTGCACCTCACAGTGCATATGAGCCGCATAATCCTGCGGAGCTATAGCTGCGGGGTCTTCTCCCAGTTCCGTAATCTGCTCTTTCAACAGCTCTTCCACCCTGGCCATGAAAGCTTTTTTATCCATTGCCATCTCCTTGCACCGGTGCAGACAGTGAATACCCGCCACGTTTACACCGCATAATTTTGGTTTCATATCAACAATGTTTGGCACGGTTTTTATCAATATATATTCTACTCTGACGAGAATCAACCGACTGCCTCATCCTTGCCCCATGATTTATACCCTGTAAAAGCTGATATGGCTTGCAGGGAATGCAAAGAGCGGTTATTTTCTATGCATCACATCAAAGCTCTCAAGGAGTAAGCAAGTGATTAAAATAGATTTGCATAACCACACCAGCCATTCGCATGGACAGAGCAGTGTGGAGGAAATGTATAACGCAGCCAAAGAAAACGGCCTGGAAATAATGGGGTTCAGCGAACACTCCCCTCGCCCTGCCGCCTATTCATATCCTACGGAATACCGCGATCATCTGGCTGCGACATTTGAACAATATATCCAGTCGGTGCAGGCCCTCAAACAACTGCCCGACGGACCAAAAGTCCTGCTTGGTCTGGAGATGGATTATTTCCCCTCTGAAGAAAGCTTCATCAGAGAAACCATTTCCAAGTATGATTATGACTATATTATCGGCGGCCTGCATTTTCTGGGCACATGGGGATTTGACCACTCCAGGGAAGACTGGCAACCCCTGAGCGAGGATGAAAAATGCGCCTTTTATGCGGAATATTATGAAACCCTGATAAAAATGGCTCAGTCCGGGTTGATGAATATCGCGGCCCACCCGGACCTGATTAAATTATTCAGCATCGACACCTTCAGGGAATGGGTACAGGAAAGCTCCGCAAAAAACCTTATTCGCAGGGCTATTGCCGCAATTATGGAAAACAATATGGCTATGGAGATTTCCTCTGCCGGTCTGCGCAAACCCTGCAAGGAAATCTATCCCGGCCCGGCGGTTATGGAAATTGCCGCTGAACTGAACGTGCCCATTACCTTCGCCTCCGATGCCCATCATTTCGGGCATGTAGCCCATGCCTTTGACAGGCTGGCTGCCTATGCTGCCGATTATGGCTATACTGAAAGCGTTTACTACTGCAATCGGAGCTGGCGAAAAATATCCTTTCAACCATGAACCTGCTGCTTGAGCTGGAACATATCAACCTGAGTCTGGGGGGGGCAAAAATACTTTCCGACATCAGCTGGCAGGTGCATGAGCAGGAAAGCTGGGCTGTGCTCGGCCCCAATGGTTCCGGCAAGTCCACTCTGCTGCGCCTGGCCCTGGGAGAGTTGCGCCCTGACCAGAACTTTGACGAAACCGGCGAAACATCCAGACAAATCTGGCATATAGCCGGGAAGCCGGAGATCTCTCCCATTGCCGTCAAACAGGTTGTTTCACTGGTTTCGCCGGAGCTGCACAACTGGTACTGGGAGCACGGCTGGCAGCTCAGCGGCGAAGAGCTGCTGCTTACCGGTCTTTATGCAAGCCCGCTGCTTTACACTTCTCCCCTTCCGGAAGAGCTGGCGGAAGTGCGCGCACTGGCGGAAGAACTGGAACTTGAGCATCTTCTCGACTACACGGTGTCAGAAATGTCGCAGGGTCAGCTGCGCCGTATGCTGGTGGCCCGCGCCCTGATTGGCCGCCCCCTGCTGCTTGCCCTTGACGAAGTGTTTGAAGGGCTTGACTCCCGCGCCCGCAGACAGCTTACAGCTCTGCTGAGCGAACTTGCCCGTTACCAAACAACTATTCTGCTCACCTCTCACCGCACGGAAGATCTGCCTGCCTTTATCAGACACGCCCTGCTTCTGGAAGATGGAAAAATCGTCTGGCAGGGTGGAATTATGAGCCTGCCCGAGAAACCAGCCTCCGGAAGCTGCTGCACGGAATCGTTTTCCAGCCGCCTGC
>JAFQMU010000121.1 GCA_017421085.1 Desulfovibrionaceae bacterium
AGCGGCGTCAAACAGAGGCTCGTATTCGGTGGTTACGAACCAGAGGTCGGCTACTCTCTTAAGGCGTTCTTCCATGGTGATACCATCATGCAGATAACCCTTGTGGTAGCTCTTGTCGGTCAGACGCGGTTTCGGAGCGGCTTCCCAACGCATTTCGGGGTCGTTGTCGAAGTAGCTCTGCAGCAGAGGACGGTAGCAGAGATATTCGAACCAACGGCTGCGATAGGACATGGTGGCTTCGAGAATTTCGTTACCAACGGTCAGCAGAACGTCGCGGGGCGGCATGCAGCCGAACATGCAGGCGTTTTTCCAGTCGGGGGTGCCGATTTCCTGATAGAAATCAATGGGGGTGGGGCGGTCAACTTTGATGCCGCGCTTTTCCAGAAGGGCCTGGAAGGCATCAAGCTGAGCGTTACCTTTGTCTACGGATTCCTGAGAACGGGGGCCGTAACCAATATGACGCATATCGGAATCTTCAGGAATTTTCATTTCGCTCGGTTCTTCTGCCGGAGGAATGCAGCAGCCGGTGCAGCTACCGATGATCACGTGCTTCAGCGGATCCCAGTCGTTCCAAGAGTTAACAATTTTAGCCATTTCACATCTCCATGATTTAGCTGTTAATAATTCAATCCCTACTCCAAAACCCATCAGGTAAATTCACTCATCGCAAGGAGGCCACCTTAGTAAGAGTACCAATCTTTACCTGATCGGCTTAATGCTTGGGGCATCGTTGAGGCGAACGTAACGGAAAACCGCCCCCACCAACAACCCCAGAAAAATACTAGGTTTTCCCTAGGCTACAGAGAGAGTTATCTATGTGAAAATTGTCATAAATTTCTTATTATATTTATTTATATTAAGATAACGTGCATTAATTATTAATGAATTTTACAGGCTCAGACTGACTTCTCCGCATAACAAAATAAAAAAAACTTCTCTCACTACCTAAGGGAAAAATCCGGGTCCAATTCAAAATTGAAAAGCTTAAATCAAGGAATTATCCAAAAAAATAACCTGATAATTTAAATATCAGGTCGGCTTGAAATGGTGCACAGAGAAAAGAGAATTCAGCAAAGACGGGATAAGCGGCGGGCGCGTCTACCAGATCAGGCGTATCCCCGGGCTATGTCAAGCTGGGCGAAGTCTTCATCGCTGGTGAGGGCCAGGCGCACAACCTGGATTTTAATGGCGAGAATGTCGGGGCGACAAACAGGGCAGGTTTCAGTAAGCAGCATACACTGGCTGTCGAGAATATCAGGGTTTACCTGGGCATCCTTCAGCAGGTGGGTAGTCTTGCCGGGCTCCCAGATTACAGGCCGCCCGCAGGAGCGACATTCAACATACAAAAGCTCAGGATCAATGGGAGTAACCATCATCATATCTGTTTCCTGCAAGGAAAAAATATCCTGGGCGGTAATTAAATATTCATGCGGCAGGCGGCTCATGAAACTCGCTTCCCCTCCAAAACGGCATTAAACCGCAACAACAACGCCTTAACAGGCGGGTTTAAACAAGCCGGCAGGCACAACGGCCAGAAACAAACTCGGCTTTAAAATAAATGTATTCGTCAGCAATGGCAAGTTTAAATTGCTGGTGAACGGCGCGCATACTTGCCAAGCGACACCTTAAATATTATTGTTCAGCACGGAGCAGGGCGGTGCGGGGGTGTCCGCGGGCTGCCCACCGGGCACACACTGAATTTCTGGTTTTTTAATATGCACAAACGGACTATCGGTTCTGTCATTTGGGCTTATTTCTTAATTTTGTGCGCATCCATCGGTTTCGGGTCGCTTGGCGCAATCGGACGATTTCCCATGGCTGAAGGGGTAAGCTCAATTGAATGCGCTTTCTGGCGCGCCGTGTTCGGCAGCATATTCTTTATTATTCACGGCGCTGTCAGCGGGGCATGGAAAGTTGAATCCCGCCAGCGCATCGCATTTTGCCTCTGCGGCATCCCCTGCGTAGGAATGCTCTTTTTCATATACATGTTCGGCGTGAGCAAGGCAGGGGCGGCCGCCACCTCAGTGCTGGCCAATACCGCCCCCATCTGGATCAGCATGTGGGCCTATCTGGTATTCAAGGAAGCCATGAGCGGCGGCAAGATTATAAGCATTATTCTGGCAATTGGCGGAGCCGCCTTAATTGTGCTTTCCGGCGGCGGCCTGCCTGAAAAGGCTTCGCTTGCAGGCTTCATCGCGGGCATTGCCACCGGCTTCATGTTCTCGCTTCATGCCCTGGTCGGCAAATTTTACATGAATGTCAAAATTTCTCCGGTATCCATATATATGTATATGCTCCCGGTAGGGGCGCTCTGCCTTCTTCCTTTTGTAGACTTCGCCCCCGACAAATCCGCTTTTACCTGGCTTTGTCTGGCAGGCATGGGCTTTCTGAGCAACTGGCTGGCCTATCTGGCCTTTTGCGAAGCCCTGCGCCGCCTGCCTGCCACCCGGGTTGCAGTGTGCCAGACGGCCACAGAACCTTTTCTAGCAGCCCTGTTTGCCTTTCTCTGGTGGGGGGAGGCGTTCAGGCCATTGGGCTGGGCAGGGGTTTTGCTGGTGGTGGCAGCAGTAATTATTGTTTTGCTGAGCAAGGAAAAAAAGCGGGCCTGAGTTTCATGTCCCGCCCTTGCAGCGGGCTCGTCTGAGATAGCGGCAGTCAACGATACCGGGCTTGAATGCTCAAGCCGTTTCAGCTTACTGTTTGGTTATATTTTCAGACCGGCAGCATTGAGCCCTTCGGCAATCGCCTCGCTCTGATATTGATGATAAAAAACCTTGTCGACGGTACGTCTGCCAACTGCGGGGAATGCGGGAAATACCCGCAGAATCTCTGAAATTTCCCGTTCTGCTTCCTCTGCTTTCTTCATCATGCCGAATGCGGCCGCTCTGATCAGAGAAGCCACAGGATACCCCGGCAGAAACATCTGCATACTTATTTTCAATGCGGTTTCATAGTTGCCCTGCATGTATTCAGCCAGAAAAGGCGCCAGCAGAAACCATTTCGGCAGAAAGGGATTCAGCCGCAGTGCGGAATTGACCAGCCTCATCCCTTCCTCATATCTTCCGAAAACAGCCAGTTTCAGTCCCACGGCATTAATGATGTTGGGGTTTGCGGGGTTAAGCTCCACGGCTATCTTCGCATTTTCCAGAAAGACGTCTGATTGGCGTCTTAAGAAGGCATTGAAAGCCTTGGCCCACTGGGCATACTGACAGTGAGGATTGAGTTTTTCAGCCTCCAGAGCCAGCTCCAAAGATCTGCCCTCCAGAAAATCTCCCTCCGCATAGCTGGAAGCCCACTGAGAGTTAACGGCATAGAAATCAGCCAACATGCTTCTGGCCAGGGAATAGCCAGGGTCAACGAGCACAGCCCGCTCCAGAGCCGCTCTGGTTTTGGGGGCAGCTTCACTGTCCAGGCCGCCTACCCAGTTATGATAGTGCATCACCGCCTCATAGGCAGCGAATTCTCCGACATTTCCCCAGCTCCCCTCCTCAGCCAGGTTATTAAACAATGTCCGGCTGATTGTTCCAAAGCTGCCGGCAATGCCGCTGAGCAC
>JAFQMU010000122.1 GCA_017421085.1 Desulfovibrionaceae bacterium
AGCTTCATGATATCTGCGGCTGAATAGCGGTGCAGCTTGCAGTCTGAGAGCTGCGCTCCAAGCTTTTTATAAAGTTCCGGATACGGCTTGTTCTCTTCCGGTTTGTTCATCAGGTCATTGCCCGAGCATTCCACTGCAGCAAAGGCGCAGTACAGCCCTGTTTTAAACTCCTGAAGCAGCCAGTCGTTGATGAATTTTTCTTTATCCGCCAGCGCTTTTCTGGCAACAGCGGTATTGGGCAGCAGCAGGTAGGCATGCCCGCCGCCGGTATAGATGAGGTTGGCTCTCGACAACCCCGCTGCCTCAAGCAGCTCATCGGCAATATGCTCAGCCAGCATTTCCAGATAAAATGAGCGGGCGCGCAGGTTTTTCAGCGCACCGCTGCCGCTGACCGTATAGATGAAATCCTGAATGCCGGACAAATCGAACGAACAGAGCATGAAGGCTTTTTTCTTATAAAATGCAGAAGCGCCGGTAAAAAACTCTTTTTTGTAATCAGCTATACCCTTTGCATCGGCATAGAGCCTGATGCAGGCAGCAAGAGCCGCCGTGGTCTTGGCATGATCAAACAGGGAAATGTCCGACAGTTCATCGGTATTTGTGGATGAAGGAACGAACGAAAGCGTTACTTCCAGCAGTTTGAGCAGGGAATTTACGCTGTCCGCCGATATCTTGAAATTACTCATCTGCGTACGCAGATCTCCCAAAACAGCCCCATAGTTGTCCGGAAAGTACTTATAACTTTCAAGATTCTGGTCAGGCCAGTTGATGCCGTCCCCCAGCATTTTCAACTTATGACAGCTCTTCCCGTTATTCCCGTTGAGGATGTTGAAGACACTGGCGAGCGGTCGCATCGCCTCAAATTTCTGGTCAGACTTGCCGCTGTTTTCAGCACCTTCCTCACGTCTGTCCAGTCCGGCGGAAATATTGTCGGCTATGTAGACGATATATAGCGGGGAGTTTCTTGCGATGTCTGACGGCATGCCTTTGCTGTGGTGATAAGCCGCCATCCTGGGGATGTCCGTATCCTTGAAGGCCAGAATTCCGCTCAGGAATTCTCTCCCAAGCTCTGTGTGGGAAATTTTCCTATTTTCTGCCCGATGGGCCACTTTGCCGATATCATGCAGCAGCCCCCCTATTGTAATAATAACAACATCTTCCTGCATTCCTGCCCCCTTATAAAAGTCATTCAATGCCCAAGCAGTATAATTTTATTTATTCGAATTGTCTTTCAAATGCAATAATTTCAATATAAATTATTGATTAAATCCTTTTTAAAAACATAAACGGAGAAACTATTGTGATACACGCTGCTGGGATTTTTTAAGAAAGCTTGGGAAATTACGGCAGTATCAGGAAAGTCAGCTGATTATAACTGTTCGCTGAAAAAAGGAAAAGCTGAGTTGATTGCTTCAGCATAAAAACATATTGCCATAAGCCGAAAATTACGGCATTAGGTGGAAAGAAAGCATTTTTGGCCTGGCCGGTTCCTTTAAGTCTTGCCTTCAAAGGCAAGGCAATCTGGCTCGTTCCCGCAGCAGGACTGCGCAATTAAACAGCATTATTTTAAAGATGCATGGTCAGTTGATTATAAAAGTGTGCATGTGAACGCCGCAGGGCATAAAACATTCAGGGAAAAATTTTGATTTCCAACTTTACCGCCCGCTTTAAGGAATCAGCAGTATCAATTGTTCCGGTGATGTTAATCGTGCTGCTGCTGCACTTTACAATTGCCCCGCTGAACCCGGGCCAGCTTCCCCAGTTTCTGGCGGGAGGAGTGCTGCTGATACTCGGCCTCACCATTTTTCTGGCCGGAGCCGACATCGGAATGGTCCCGTTCGGACAGAGAGTAGGCTCGGCGCTTGCCCGAAAACGCAGTCTGGCTCTGGTAATTGCAGCATCATTCATCATCGGGTTTGCCGTGACCATTGCCGAGCCAGATGTTCAGGTCCTGGCAGGTCAGGTAAACAACGTCGCCCCCGGCATATCGCGGGTGCAGCTGCTGGTTATGATCGCTCTCGGCGTAGGGGCGTTCATGACCATTGGGGCGGCAAGAATTGTCTTGCGCCTGCCTCTGTCGTGGCTGCTGATAGTCTTTTATCTCCTGCTGTTTGGTCTTTGCGCCTTTGTTGACTCCCGCTTTATCGGCGTGGCCTTTGACGCAGGCGGAGCCACCACCGGCCCGATTACTGTACCGTTCATCATGGCCATGGGCCTCGGTGTGGCCGCCGTGGCAAAAACCGATAATGAGAGCGACTCCGGCTTTGGAATGGTCGGTCTGGCCTCCATTGGCCCTATAGCGGCAGTTGCCGTGATGGGGGTGGCTTCGGGTGTGGATATCGGGGCTGCCGGCGGCGGCGAGCTTGAGCAGAAAACTGTTTCCCTTGCGTATTTTATAGAAGTGCTGCCGCATGTGGCTGAAGAAATCAGCCTGGCTCTGGCGCCGATTATTCTTATTTTTGCGGTTTTTCAAATATTTCTGATGCAGATGCCCGGTACATCCGTAAAGCGTATAATCATGGGCTTTGTTTACACCTGGATCGGGCTGGTTATCTTCATGACGGCCGTGAACGGCGGCTTTGCCTATGCCGGTCAGACCCTGGGCGTTGCTCTGGGAAGCCTGGAACAGGTATGGATACTCATTCCCATCGGTCTGATTCTCGGCGCAGTGGTGGTGGTGGCCGAGCCGGCTGTATGGGTGCTCACTGAGCAGGTAGAGGGGGCCTCGGGCGGGTATATTGCGCGCAAGGCCATGCTGGCGGCTCTTTCCATCAGTATTGCTGCGGCCGTGGCCATAGGGATGTTCCGGGTAGTTGGTCAGGTGAGCATCTGGTATGTCATTCTGCCGGGGTATGCCCTGGCCCTGCTGCTCACCCGCTTCTGCCCACCCATGTTCACAGCCATTGCCTTTGACTCAGGCGGTGTGGCCTCCGGCCCGATGTCAGCCACCTTTGTTCTGTCGCTGACCCTGGGGGCTTCCTATGCTGTGGGGGGCAATCCTCTGACCGATGCCTTCGGAATGATTGCCATGATTGCCATGGCCCCGCTTATCACCATTCAAATTTTGGGACTGATTTTCCGTTTTATGGAATATAAACGCGACAAACGCGAAAAAGCAAAGGCTGCGGAGGGAGCAGATGAGCGTTAATTTATCCATACCCGGGCAAATGCTTATGTGCATGGTGGGCAGGTCGCGAGGAAATGATGTTGTTGCCATAGCCAAACAGGCGGGTGCGCATGGCGGAACCATCGCCCTTGGGCACACCATGAATGACTCCCGCATTTTGCAGATGCTCTCGCTTGCGGATGTTGATCAAGACATTGTATTTACCCTGTTGGGGTCGGAAGCAGACGCTGTTGTATCTGCAATTATTGACGAGGCTGTAAAGCAACCCAAAAAGCTGACCGGAATGGCGATTTTGGTAAATGTTTCTGAAATTTTTGTACGGGGCACAGCCCAGGAAAAATACGCCCTGACTGAAAGTGCCAACGCAAGGAGCCTGACTATGCAGTCGGATTACGAGTTGATTACCGTTATTGTTAACTATGGTTTTGCCAACGATGTAATGGAAATTGCCCGGAAAGCCGGCGCACGCGGCGGAACCATCGTAAACGCCCGCGGCACCGGCACCGCAGAAGATGTGAAATTTTTCGGAATAACCCTGGTGCCGGAAAAAGAAATGCTGTTTATTGTGGCGGAAAAATCAAAAGTGCAGCCGATTCTTAATGAGGTGAACGCCATACCCAATCTGTGCAAGCCGGGCGGAGGCATAGTGTTTAACTTGCCGATAAGCCGGTTCGTAATTCTGGGTAAGGAACAGGAACGCCTGCTCAGGCAGCAGAATTGACGAAAACTTTGACCTGCTGAGCGCAGGAGAAAGCAGGATAAAGGCAGATGGAACCGGCAAAACTTTAAGAGGAGCAATTTCAATTGCGGCGGG
>JAFQMU010000123.1 GCA_017421085.1 Desulfovibrionaceae bacterium
CCCGCTGTCTTTCCGCCGTCTGGCCCGGCTGCATCATCAAAATAATTGACAGGGTGACCGAGGGGCAGGCCTGCACCGCTCTAATCGGGCTTGAGGCTCTGGAAAACAGCGGGGCGGGCATGGCTGATGGACCCGTTACCTTCGGGGCCTGCGATTTCGGTTCGTTTTATTCCCATGCAGCCTTTGCCGAGCTGGCCGCCGCCCCGGAAACCGACGTTCTGGTCTGGAGCGTGCGCGGGCACCCCCATGCCGCCAGACATCCGCAGATGTATGGCTGGATTGAGGAAAAGAGCGGTAAAATCAGCGGCATTTCGGTGAAAAAGCCGCTGAGTTCGCCTGAAAGCGACCCCATTGTGCTGGGGGCCTTTACCTTTAAAAATGCGGATGTGTTCCGGCGCTCGGTGCAGAGGCTCTTTGAGCGCAACGGACGCATCAACGGCGAGTTTTATCTTGACTCCTGCGTCAATGACGCGCTGGAGCTTGGTTTCACCTGTCGCATGTTTGAGGTAAGCAGCTACCTTTCCTGGGGCACGCCCAATGACCTGCGAACTTTTGAATACTGGCAGTCCTGCTTCCACAAATGGGGCTCTCACCCCTACCGTCTGGAAAGCGACCCCTTTGTGCCGGCCACGGCTGTGAGCGATCTGGAACGCAGATATAAAACTTTTGAAGCGTTCGTGCCGGGCATATGAGCGCGCTGAAAACAGAACTTTTTCGTTTCGGGGTTACGGGCTGCCTGTCCACAGCGGTGAATTATCTGGTTTATCTGCTGCTCTGCGCGGTTTCCCTGCCTCTGTATGCTGCTTCCGCCGCCGGATACTGCACTGGCCTGGGCATATCTTATCTGTTGGGCGCCAAATGGGTTTTTAAAAAAGATAATTCAAAGGCTTCAAAAATATCGGGCAAAACAGCGGTCAGGTTTATTGTTGTTTACGGGGTCAGCGGGCTTGGCATGAGCGGCATTGTTGAGGGGCTGTATCAGCTGTTTGAGCTCGATTACCGCATCTGCTGGCTGGTGGGGGCGGCGTTTGCCATTGCCAACAACTTCATCGGTTCAAAATTTTTTGTTTTTGGAACAGGCAGGGCAGTTTAATCAGGACTCCGGGAAAGAAGCGAACAGTCTGCCTTTGCTGGATGCAATGCAGGAGCTTGGGTAATAAAATAATTTAAACAGGGCGGTTAATTATGTCTAAATTCGGAATTCTGACAAAGCTGAATTTTTTGCAGGATATTGCTTCTGCGCTGGTGGCCTGGGTCAACCCGGCGATTGTGCATAATCTGGAAAAATATTATGCATTGAAGAAGGTGCATTATCTGTCGGCGATAGAAGACATCAGCGGCGATTATCTGGAGTTTGGGGTTTTCACCGGCAGCTCGTTCTGCCACTCTTTGCGCTGCTGTAAAAATCTTTTAAAACTTAACCCTGAGCTCGATAAAACAAAATTTTACGGCTTTGATTCCTTTGCCGGGTTTGGAGAGCTGTCTGAAGAAGATGAACACCCCTTTTATAAAGACGAAAACTTTGCTACCAGTCTGAAGGCGGTGGAAAAAAGAGCCGCCGGAGCGGCCGGCGGACTGGGCTGGCGTCTGGTGCCGGGCTTTTTCTCCGAATCGTTGAAGGCAGGTGCGGAAAATCTGGGCATAAGCCGGGCCAGAATTATTTTTATTGACAGCGATACCTATGCAAGCGCCAATGATGCCCTCACATTTTGCATTCCCATAACCCAGCAGGGCACCTATGTTGTGCTTGATGACTTTTTTTCTTACCGGGGCAGCAAAAAAGCCGGTGTGGCCAGGGCCTTTGACGAGTTTCTGGAAAACGGCGGATTCGAGGCCCGGCCTGTGCTGAATTATGGCAACGGCGGCGCGGTTTATGTGATTTCAGAAATAAAGAATTAAGAACAGGATTTTTAACAGAGTTGCTGATATGAAACTTTCGCTGGTAATTCCCTGCTATAATGAGGCCGCAAATCTTCCTCTGCTGCTTGAGCGCTGCGCCAAAGTAACAGCCGGCGGCGATGCTGAGGTTGTGCTTGTGGATAACGGCTCTACCGATAACAGCCCCCAGGTGCTGCAGGAGCTGCTGCCCCGCTGTCCCGGCTGCCGCAGCGTGAGGGTGGAACAGAATCAGGGCTATGGGTACGGCATTTTATACGGCTTGAGGGCAGCGCAGGGCGATATCCTGGCCTGGACTCATGCCGATATGCAGACCGACCCGATGGATGCTTTGAAAGGGCTGGAATTTTTTAAACAGGACAGCCGGGTTTTTGTAAAAGGGCGGCGTTATGGGCGCCCACTGGCCGATGTGGTCTTTACCGTGGCCATGAGCATTTTTGAAACTCTGCTCCTGCTCAAACCCATGTGGGACATCAACGCCCAGCCCACCATGTTTACACGAGAGTTTTTTGCCACCTGGAAGAATCCGCCCAGCGACTTTTCGCTCGACCTTTTTGCCTATTATCAGGCAAAAGCCGCCGGGCTCAGGGTGTTTCGCTTTCCTGTGCTCTTTGACAGGCGGGCGCACGGCGTTTCGCACTGGAATGTCAACTGGGCGGCCAAGTGGAAGTTTATAAAGAGAACAATTTCATTCAGTCTGTCCCTGAAGGCCGGGCTGAAAAAGAGCTGAAGCGTTTTACAGCAAGGCAGGGCAGTTTATGATAAAGGCATTGCTGGCTTTTTTCGGCGTAATTTTGATTCTGACCATTATCTTCATAGTGTTGCAGGCTGTCTGTTTTCGGGTTCTGCCGTTTTCGGCGCTGACTGTGAGCATTTTGCTCTGCGTGTTC
>JAFQMU010000124.1 GCA_017421085.1 Desulfovibrionaceae bacterium
ACAAAATAGAAATCATGTTTGGCAGACTTAAGGATTGGCGCAGAATTGCCACGCGTTATGACCGTTGCGCCCATACATTCTTTTCTGCCATTTGCATTGCTGCCATTGTTATCTTTTATATTTAATGAGTCCTGAGCCTAATCAACTTGGGCCTTATCCCTGATCTTCTTCATCCAGAGGATGCAGCAGGTCAGCCCGTTTAAGCAGCTTGCGCCCGAATACTTCTCTCACTCTGTCTATGGCTTTATCCAGAGCCAAATCTTTTTTTCTGAGGGCAGCTTGTTCCGCGCTGTTGCTCAATCCTTCATACTCCTGTTTGCCCTTGTCCAGATAAGCTTCCAGGCCGGGCAGAATACCTTCGCTTTCGGGGGGCATCTCTTCGCCTTGGGGTGAAACGTCCTGCTCCCAGCTGAAGTTGGACAGGCTAATTCCAATCAGGCGCACAGGCAGGGGAAGAGGCAGCCGTGCGAGCAGGTCGCAGGCCGTGTTGTAAACCTGTCTGGTTGAGCAGGTAGGCAGCTCAAATGTATGGGAGCGGGTAATCTGCCTGAAGTCGGAAAATTTTACTTTCAGCGTAACCGTGCGCCCGGATGCCCCCATTTTGCGCACTCCGGCCATGACTTTCTCGCTTTGATAAAGCAGATATTTTTTCAAAAAGTTCTTGTCGCTGCTGTCTTTATCAAGGGTATGCTCGCGCCCTTCACTTTTAGGGAGGCTGTATGGTTCCACGCGGGAAGAGTCGAGGCCCCGGGCCCGCCGGGCAATCAGCTCGCCGAATTTACCAAGCCTTGCTTTCAGCAGGCCCGCCGGAAGCTCCAGCACCTGACCTGCGGTTTTAACCCCCAGTTTGACCAGCACCTGTTGAGTTCGCGGCCCCACGCCCGGAATTTTCCCTACGGGCAGGCTGCGCATGAAATCACTCACATCTTCCGGCCTGAGCAGGAAAATGCCATTGGGTTTATTAATATCCGAAGCGATTTTCGCCAGAAATTTTACCGGGGCAATGCCGACCGAGCAGGTGAGGCCGCTTTCTTCAAGCACGGCTTTCTTGATTTTATGCCCCAGCTCCAGCGGGCTGCCGAACAAACCTTCCAGCCCGCTGGCATCGATATATGCCTCATCAATGGACGCCTGCTCAACCAGCGGGGAGAAAGAGCGGAACACATCCATGATTCGGGCGGAGATTTCTTCGTATACCGCATGGCGTGGGGGAACGAACACGCCATGCGGGCACAGCTTTCTGGCTCTGGCCCCCGGCATGGCCGAGCGTACGCCGAAAACCCGGGCTTCGTATGAAGCGGCGCACACCACCCCCCTGTGCTCATGCCCTACAATTACCGGCCTGCCCTGCAGAGATGGGTCGAGCAGCTGCTCCACGGATGCAAAAAAAGCATCCATATCAATGTGAATAATCCATTGCTGCATATCTTTTCTGCATTTGTTTCCGTAAGAACAAACAGGCCGCCGGAAAGTAAAAATCGTTGCCTCCAATTCACTCTGTGGCTCTGAAGGCGCGACGTTTTTCAGGAAGCCATGCAGAGTGTTTACAAATATATTCCCAAGCTTATTATAACCAATA
>JAFQMU010000125.1 GCA_017421085.1 Desulfovibrionaceae bacterium
ATGCCCTCCGGCAAACTGGGGTGGGCGTGGATGGCCGCGGCGATATCGTCAATACTCAGCCCGGCGCTTGCGGCCAGGGCAATTTCCCCGATCAGGGCGCTGGCGTTCGCTCCCAGAATCTGCCCGCCCAGAACTTTGCGGTCGGGGGCATAGACAATGCGCACCTGCCCGTCAATTTCGCCGGTGGCCTGCGCTTTGCCTAACTGGCGGAACAGAAAATCTGAAGCCTGACTGCCCGGAATTTCTTCTGCCGCCTGCCTGAGGCTCAGCCCAACACAGGCAATTTCAGGACGGCTGAAAATGGTGGCGGGCACATGCTTCATGTTCATGGAAGGCGTTTTGCCGAGCATTGCTTCCACCGCCGCCATGCCCTGGGCCTGGGCGGTGTGGGCGAGCATACCATACGCCGGGCCCAGGCAGTCGCCAATGGCCCAGATATTCGGGGTCGCGGTTCTGAAGCAGGCATCAACCTCAATCCAGCCGCGCGACGTAAACAATACTCCTGCCTCGGCCAGCCCGAGCGTATCAGGCAGGGGCGCGCGCCCGGTGCAGACCAGAATTTTTGAACAGACAATTTCCTTTGCCTCTCCCTCCCGCTGCCACGGGGTGAGTACTGCTTTCAGACCGGCATCGGTGCGTTCCGCCGCGCTGAGGCTGTAACCGGTATAAAAGGGCAGGCGCGCTTTTTTCAGGCAGCGCATGTAGCTTTTGCAGATATCTTCATCAAGCGAAGGAAGCGGAAGAATTCTGTCCATCGCCTCTACCAGGGTGACTTTTACCCCCAGGGCATGATAAATCTGCGCCAGCTCACAGCCGATAACCCCGCCGCCTACCACCAGCAGCCCGTCCGGAAGTTCGGTCAGGGAGAGGGCCTCATTGCTGGAAATAATTTTATCGCCGTCAATCTGCAATTCGGGCGGGGCCCCGGGAATATCAGCCGGGCGCGAACCGATGGCCAGAAGAAGCTGGTCATACCCGCGCGTCAGACATTCTTCACCGCATTTTATTTCAACCACGCCCCCCGGAGCGAGGCGGGCTGAGCCCCGGATAAACTCTATACCGCTGTTTTTGAAGGTTGCAGTCAGGCCCTTCTGCATCCCTTCAACGATTGTTTTCTGGCGGGCCCGCAGAGTCGGCAGGTCAACAGAATATTCATGGCTGCCGAAGTCAATGCCGTAGGCCGCGGCCTTTTCGCGGGCCTCGGCAAAGTCGGCGGCATGGCGCATGATTTTTGAAGGAATGCAGCCGCGGGCCAGGCAGGTTCCGCCCGGCTCCGCGCTGTCAATCAGAGTTACGCTTTCTCCCAGGCGGGCGGCCCGCAGAGCGGCGGTATAGCCTCCCGGCCCGGCGCCGATAATTACCACCCTGCTCATTTGCTTTCCCCGGTCATCATGTCGCCGGTAAGCACAGGTTTGCGGGCCGCAGTGGTTTCATCCATACGGCGCGCTTTGGTCAGGGTGGGGGCTGCGTGCAGCTTTTCCGGCTCTTCCCCGGCTTCCCGCGCCACTTCCAGCATGGCCGCGATAAAGGCGTCCAGGTCTTCCTTGCTTTCTGTTTCGGTAGGCTCAATCATGATAGCGGAATGAACTACCAGGGGGAAGTAGACGGTTGGCGGATGATAACCCAGGTCAATCAGCCGCTTTGCAATATCCAGAGTGCTGACTTTGGCTGCCCGCTGTTTCGCATCGGTAAACACGCATTCGTGCATGCAGGGCTGGTCAAAGGGCAGATCAAAGGCGCCCTTGAGCTTTTCCTTGATGTAATTGGCGTTGAGCACAGCCAGAGCGCTGGCTTTTTTCAGGTTCTGCCCCATGCTCAGAATATATGAATATGCCTTTACCGCCACGCCGAACTGACCGTGGAATCCGTGCAGGCGGCCGATAGACAGGGGCAGATCTGTCTGCCATTCATATTTGTCGCCGTTTTTCACAACCCGAGGGCCGGGCAGGAAGGGAATCAGCGTTTCGCTCACCGCCACAGGGCCGGAGCCCGGGCCGCCGCCCCCATGCGGGGTGGACATGGTTTTATGCAGGTTATAGTGCACAACGTCCACGCCCATGCGCCCGAGGTCCGCGTAGCCCATTACTGCATTGAGGTTGGCCCCGTCAGCGTAAACCAGCCCGCCCCGTTGGTGAATCAGGGCGATGATATCCGCCAGCTCCTGCTCAAACAGACCAAGGGTGTTGGGGTTGGTGACCATCAATCCGGCCACATCATCCTGCATCAGTTTATCAATCTGGGCCAGTTCAATATAGCCTTTGGGGCCGAGGGGAACTTTCACCTCAGTGAACCCGCTCATGGTGGCGGTGGCAGGGTTGGTGCCGTGGGCGGTATCGGGAATGAGCACCTTGGTCTTTCTGGGCGCCCCCGATTTTTCATTGTGCCGGTGCCAGGCCGCAATCATCAGCATTCCGCAGAGCTCGCCGTGAGCGCCGGCGGCGGGCTGAAGTGAGGCGGCCTTGAGCCCGACTATCTCTGCAAGATAGCTTTCCAGCTCATAAATCAGGCGCATGGATCCCTGACAGGCAGAAGCGGGCAGAAGCGGGTGAGCGCCGGAAAATCCGGGCAGGGCGGCCATGGTTTCATTAATTTTGGGGTTATACTTCATGGTGCATGAACCGAGCGGGTACATGCCGGTATCCACCCCGAAGTTCCAGGAAGACAGACGGGTGTAATGACGGGCTACTTCCTGCTCAGAGAGATCTGGCCAGTCGGGGCCGCTGCCGCAGATGTCAGCGGGCAGGCTTGCCGGGGGCACATCGCTTTTTACCAGGCTCATGCCTTCACGGCCTTTGCGGCCTTTTTCCCAAAGCAGTTTTTCCTGCAGCACCAGGCCGCCGGTTCCAGCCGGAGTAAACTTGTGAGTCATAATCAGGCCCCCTTCTCAATTTCGCGCAGCAAGGCGTCAATCCGTGCTTTGCCGCTGGTTTCCGTTACCCCGAACAGCCAGACGCCTTCCGGGTTGAAGCCGGGAATGTCGTTTTTCCACATATTCAGGGACAGACCTGCAAGTATTTTTTGGGACTTGAGGCGTTCATGCACGGCTTCAAAGTTATTCGGGGCGTGCATGGCAAACTCATTGAACACAGGAGCTGAACCGATGCGCCTGAAACCGAGTTTTTCCAGACCGGAGCGCAGGTAGGCGGCCAGATCAAGATTGACCTGTGCGGTTTGTCTGAAACCGCTGCCACCGATGGCCGCCATGAAGATGGAACAGGTGAGGGCGCAGTGCCCGGCGTTGGAGCAGATATTGCTCACTGCCCGTGAACGGCGGATATGCTGCTCACGGGTAGCAAGGGTAAGTACGAAGCCGTCCTTGCCGTCCACATCTTTGGATCGTCCGACCAGACGGCCGGGAATCTGACGCACGAATTCGGTTTTGCATGAAAGCAGGCCCAGAGTGGGGCCGCCGAAGGCCTGGGCCAGCCCCAGGCTCTGCGCTTCGCCGAAAACAATATCCGCTCCCAGCTCGCCGGGGGATTTGATCAGCCCCAGGGCAAAGGGTTCGCTGAACCCGGCAGCCAGGAGGCCCCCAAGAGATTTGATTTTTTGCGAGGCAGCCTCCAGATCTTCAATTACCCCAAGGAAGTTGGGCGACTGCATTACCAGTACGGCGGGTTCGCCGCAAAGACCGGAAAAATCAGTGCGCCCGTCCGGGCCTGCCGGCAGGGTAATCAGCTCCACATCGGCAAGAGGGGCAAGATAGGTGGAGAGCACCTGCCGCCAGTGCGGGTGAACCAGAGCGCTCACAGCCACCCTGCGGCGTTTGGTGATGCGCATGGCCATCAGCGTAGCTTCAGCCATGGCTGTGGAGCCATCGTACATGCTGGCGTTGGTTACATCAAGTCCCACCAGACGGCTGATCAGGGTTTGAAACTCAAAAATTGCCTGCAGGGTTCCCTGGCTGATTTCCGGTTGATAGGGGGTGTAGGAAGTCAGGAACTCGGAGCGGGAGGCCAGATAGGGCACAATCGCCGGGATATGATGCGGCTGCGAGCCCGCATGGGCGAATACCTGCCAGTCGCCGCCCCCGGCGGCGGCCAGCTCCTGCATGTGGGCGGTCAGCTCCCATTCCGTCATGGCCTCAGGAAGATTGAGCGGGCGGATGCGCCGGGAGTTTTCGGGAATCTGCTCAAACAGCTCGTCCAGATTGTTCAGCCCGACTGCCGCCAGCATTTCATCTATATCTGCCTGGGTGTGTGGAAGATAACGCATGACTATTCCTCTTGTTCAAGCTTTTCCTGGTAGGCTGCGGCGTCAAGCAGCTCGTCCAGTTCATCCAGGTTGGCTGGCGCAATCTCGATAATCCAGCCTTCACCGTAGGGGTCGCTGTTTACCTGACCCGGTTCATCTTCCAGCAAATCGTTAACGGCAGTCACTTCGCCGGAAAGAGGGCTGTAAAGCGGGCTTACTGATTTGGTGGACTCAAGGGTGCCGAATTCTTCGCCCTTGGTCAGTTTCATGCCCACTTCAGGAAGCTCGACATAAGTAAGGTCGCCAAGGGCGTCCTGGGCGAAGTCGGACACGCCGATGCGGAATGGGGCTTCAACAGACACCCATTCATGGTCTTCGGCATATTTGATGTCATCGGGGATATTGATATCTTTGAGCTCTATCATGTGTACTCCTGACTTTTAAGTGTGATTTGACAGCTGTTAGGCCTACAGCATGGAATCCAGTTTCTTGCGGGCAGTGCGGCAGGGACGGATGTCGACCACCGCTTCCACGGATATTTCACGGCGATTATCTTTGAGAATCAGCTTGCTGCCTGCTTCCAGGGGCCTGTTTACTTTTACAAATCCGCATACCAGGCCGCGCGGGTTGAAGTTTTCCGGCGCATCGGGGCAGGCGACGCTGACAATTTTTCCGTCAACCCGGCCGATGGCCATATCGGCAACGCAGGTGAGCGCCAGACCTATATCTTCTCCCTCATAAAATACGCGGGCGGTTTCGGTGTCGACTTTGCGCGGGTCATACCCGGCAAATGGGATGGTATAGTCGGTCGAAGCTGTGTTTAGCGCTTCTTTGCCGTAAAAATCTTTGGTAAATTCTCCGTTTTCTGCAAGCGGCAGAGCCCAGGGCCAGGGGTGGTTGATAAAAGGCCAGCCCCCGATATCTTGATGGCTCAAGGCCAGCACGGCCCCGGCCCGCAGCGAGTCGCGGGCCGCCAGCCCGCAGGGGATGAGCCCGAACGGTTCGCCCGCCTTGAGCAGCATTCCCCAGACTGCGGCGGCCCGTTCTGCGGGCAGATAGATTTCAAACCCGAATTCACCTGTATAACCGGTGCGTGAGAGCACTATCGGGGTGCCGTCGCTCATAAACACGCGGGTTGTGCTGAAGTCAAAGTCGCCCTTGAAGCTGAAATAGGGGAATTTTTCAAATATCTGATCGGCGTCTTTAATCAGGTCTTTCAGGATTTTCAAAGCGAGCGGGCCCTGAATATCCAGCTTGCCCACTTTGGCGGTGAGGTCGCTCCAGCTGAGGGCATCGCCTCCCGGCAGGGTGCGCATATGTTCAATCACTTTGGCCCCCATGCCGGCATTGACCACCAGGGCGGTTCTTTCTTCAGTCAGGGGGTAAATAATCGTGTCATCAAGACAGAAACCGTCAGCCGTCAGGATGGCGCTGTAGCCGCAGCGTCCCGGGCGTTGTTCGGAAATATCGCGGGTAAGGGCAAAGTTAAGGAATTCTTTTACCTCCCTGCCTTCAACGGTGATTACCGACATATGGCTGGTGTCGAACAGCCCGGCAGCCTTGATTACCGCCATGTGTTCCTTTACCGCTCCGGTCTTGTACCAGAGAGGCATTTCCCAGCCTCCGAAATTGACCATATTTCCGCCAAGACCCAGATGGGTGTTATACAGCGCCGTGCGCTTCAGGTTGTCAGGGTTGCTCATAAACAGTTCCTTGAGGGTTGAATGGGTTGAACCGCGGCTTGGCGGCAGTTGAAATTCGCACTTTATGCGCATTATGTCAATGTGCACCGGACTTTTTTCGAAAAACACAAATCAGAGATGTGCAAAATTGGTTTTTTGCGTATTGAGGCTTAAGCTTGCCTTGGAACTGATATTAAGTAAAATGCGCCGACCCGACCGAATATTTTATGCAAAGGAGGCTTTCATGCTGCTCAGGTTTTGTTCGCTGATATTCCACCCCAGAGCTCAGCAATTTATTATTGGGGTGATTATTTTTAACGGAATTACTCTGGGCCTGGAAACTTCACCGGCAATTATGAGTAAAATCGGCGGAGCGCTGGTTCTGGCCGACCAGATAATTCTGTGCATTTATGTGCTTGAAATTCTGATGAAGCTTGCAGTGCTGCGCCACCGCTTCTTTTTTGACTCGTGGAATATTTTTGACTTTCTGATTGTCGGCATTTCTCTTATTCCGGCGAGCGGCCCTCTGTCCATTCTGCGAGCCTTGCGCATTCTGCGGGTGCTGCGTCTGATTACCAAGCTGCCCCGCCTGCGGATTATCATCGAGTCCATTCTTCACGCCCTGCCCAGTATCGGCTGGGTGTCGCTGCTGCTGGCGATAGTGTTTTATATCTTTTCAGTAATGTGCACCTCTTTGTTCGGCAACGCCTTTCAGGAGTGGTTCGGAAGCATCGGCGCCTCCATGTATACCCTGTTCCAGATGGTGACCATGGAAAGCTGGTCAATGGGTATCGCACGCCCGGTGATGGAGGTTTACCCCATGGCCTGGGCGCTGTTTATTCCCTTCCTGTTGGTTACCGCCTTTGTAATTTTAAATGTGTTTGTGGGCGTTATTGTCAGCAGCATGGATGAAATTCACCGCCGCAAGGAGGAAGGGCTTTTACAGCAGGAGGGCGCCGCCCCCAGTCGGGAGGATGAGCTTGCCCGGGAAATGGAAGTATTGCGTGAACAGCTGTCTAAAGTGGAAAAAATGCTCAGAGAACTTCCGGAGGACAAGAAATAAATTCAGATTTATCTGTTCCCGGAAAAACAAAATTATATTTGTAAAACACCCGCGACAAAATTACTGTCGCGGGTGTTTTTTGTAACCTCTCACTGAAATTGCGGCCATATTTTGCAGCGTTCACGCTTTATCTGCAAAGCATCGCAGGCGCGTAAATGCCCAATGAATATTGTTGAATTTCAAAAGAAACAACGTAATCTGAAAGATTGCAGTGCGATTTTCAGGTTTTTTGTCTGAAACGGGACAATGCGGGAGATTTGCCCCGTTTCAGACGGGGGCAGAGTTTCGGGGGCCCCTGTTTAATTAGGGATAATCTCTGCACCAAAAATACTACCCCTCAGGGTATTTTTATTTTATTATCAGGTAAAGTTTATGTCAACTGCTTCTTCGTCTTATTGGTAAACGCCCTGTAGTCTTCCTGAGCGAAGAGGCAGGTTGCCGCAGTTGCCTTAAGGGTCTGCTTCGGTTAGGGTAAACTGCATGAGCCCGTTGTCTATAAAACAGATGTTACGGCAGATTGACGGTTTCGTCTGCGTCCGCTTTATATGCAAAGCGGCTGTCCACCTTTATTCCATTCTGGCAGGAGAAGTCATGTTAAAAGTAAAATACGCTTTTTTAAAACCAGTTGTTGTTTTGGTGTTGTTTATGGCCTGCTCCGCCTGCACGGGGCAGCAGGTTAATCTGGCCTATAACGCACTGGGGCCCAGCATGGGGCCTGATTCGGATCTGCCTGCCGTGATGATTGAAGAGTTTCAGAACGTCACCGGGCAGGAAGGCGTAGGCGCAGATTCAGACGGAGAAGTTTACACTGCAAACAGACCGCCTGCCCAGTGGATAAGCGAGGCACTCACAGATGAACTGGTGCGCCTTGGGGTAAGAGCCGGCTACAGCCCATATGCCTCCGGTTCCGATTATATTATCAGAGGCAAGCTTGAACGGTTTTGGGTTGAGCAGATCGGAACTGCCCAGTACAGCGTTAAAATCAGCGTGAGCATTCAGCTGCCTCAGGATGCAAACGGGGTAGCCTTTACAAAAACATACAATGCTGAGCAAAGTTCAGTAATCATGCCCACTGATGCCGCCCTGAGCGAGCTGGTTGAGGATACCTTGCGGGATGTGGTTGTGCCGGCGGCACAGGAAATAAAAAATCACCTGCAAAAAATCTGACGTGAGCTGATATGAACAGCAAGCTGCGCTTCTTTTGTTTTGCTCTGTTAACAGTTGGAGTCGTCTGGCAGTTTTCACCGACGAACTGCGCTGCTCAGTCTGTCGCCATCAATGTTGACGCCCCCGATTTGAAGGTCAGTCTTCTTAATTCAGACGGCACGCTGAATCAGACCCCTGTTTTGTGTTCAGATGTTCAGGCTTTCTCAGGTCAGCTTATGCCGTCAGCGGCCTCAGCCATCGCCGAGGCCCGCTGCCGTGATCGTCTGCTTGAGGGGGCGGCGTATAACCTTAAAAATTCTCCTCTGCTGGCAGGCCTGAATGCCGAAGGCGGACAGCATGATTATAAAGGCATGGCCCAGAGCCTGACCCGCATTATAATTCTGGAGCAGGGAGAAAGTAATCCTGCAAATTCGGACGCTCAGGAGGGGGATGGAGCGGAAAGCGGAAATAAAATACATTTAAGCGTTGAGCTTACGCCGCTTTACTCAGACCTTCCCGGAGCCTTGAAAGCAGGCGTGGCAGACCCGGTTTTTCAATTCATGCAGGCTAAGGCCCTGGCCCTGGAGCAGGGAAGCCTTGCAGAAATTGAAAAGATGCTGCCGCAGATATTAAACGGAACAATGGAAGGCGCCCTGTTAAAGCCCTGTTTGAACAGGCTCGCCGCCCTCGCCTTGTGTCGTCAGTATCTTGAACCTCCAAACAGCAGCCTGCCCGGCGGGGAGAGCAGAGTTCAGCAGATAGAGCAGGCGATGAATCAGGCTGCGCTTGCTGATCCGAATAATCCTCTGGTATTTTCCATGCTGGGCGACAACCGGCTTAAGTCGGGGCGCAGCGCTCAGGCAGTGGCTTCATATAGTCAGGCCCTGAAATTCGACCCCGGTTTTCTGCCGGCCATAGCCGGGAGGGGAACAGCCTACCTGCGTCTTAACCTGCTGGATCTGGCGCTGGCTGATTTCAGCCGGGCCATAGAGCTTGACCCGGAGAACCCTGATAATTATATGGCCCGCGCCTCAGCCCTGCTGATGCAGGAAGATTTTCCCTCCATGTGCCGGGATTTCCGCACAGCCTGCGGCAAGGGCAAGTGCGAGGGCTACAACTGGGCTGTAGACAGCGGGCATTGTCAGAAATAAGCGCATTTGCAGCCGGATTGCGCATGAAGCCAAACAGCCTGGCGACGAGTCCGAAAGGGAGGGATATCCGCAGGTGAACGGAAATCTTTCTCTTCCCGTCAGGCGTAAGGCAGCGTCAAAAGACTTATATAGGCCGTTTTAAAGAACAGCGGGGAGTGAGGCGTTGGAGTTGCTGGTAAAGACACTGCATATTCTGCAGTTTCAAAAATCCGATAATGAAGACGGGTGGATGTGCACGAGCATTCCCCTGGAAGGGGAGCTGGATGTGTATAACCTGTCGGCAGTTCTGTTTTTTCCGGCTGTCAGCCGACCCTGGACCGGGCCGGAGCTGACAACCCGCAGGTACCCCACTGCACAAATGCTGTTAAATTTTGTTCTCACTCTCGGCAAAAATGATGCGGTATTGAATCTTCTGCCCCGCAGCTACAGAACCTTATCTCTGTTCAGGGCGATAAATAAATCTTCTCTTCAAAGCATTGAGCTTCGCAACAATGCAGTGGCAACCGGGGGGGCTGTCGGGAAATTTTGGGCCAGAATCAGACGTTTCACCCCTGAACGGCTGATTTGTTTCGTTTTGCGCAAGCCTGGCGTCTGGAGGCGTCTGGTAGGTGCGCCCGGGCGGATTATTTACGGAGGGGCTTTGCTCCAGCCTGGTCCGGGCGAGGCCTCGCGTCTTATCTCCGCTCATGCCTGGGATTATGATCAGTGGCTCAAGCTGCTTCAGGACAGGGCGGCTCATGACGCTGCAACCGGACAGGCCCCGGCGTCATCCGGCGTCAATGAGGGGCCGTCCTCCGCTGACAGGCAGCCTAACATGCGCTCCTATATTCTTTTTCTCGATCAGAATCTGCCCTTCCATCCTGATTTCAAAGAGCTTGGGCGCAGGCAGCCAGCCAGCGCCGCAAAATATTTTCCGGCGTTGCGCCGTTTCTTTGACATCCTTGAGCAGTCAACCGGTTTGCCGGTAGTTGTGGCTGCCCACCCCCGCGCTGACTATGCCCGCGTCGGTTATTCCGGTCCGGACTGGTTCGGGGGGCGTTGTATTGTCAGCGGCGAAACGCTGCCGCTGCTGGCGGGCTCTTCCCTTGTGCTTTGCCATACCTCCACTGCCCTTAACTTTGCGGTAATCGCCCGAAAGCCGGTACTTCACCTGACCAGCGGGGAGCTGGAGCTCAGCGAAGGTCATATTATCCGCTCCATGGCGGGGCAGCTGAACACCCGGGTGATGAATATCGATGAACCCGATGCCGTTTCGGGAATACCCCTTTCTTCTCTTATGAATGTGGATGAAGCGGCCTGCAGCCGTTATTTTAATAACTACATCAAGGAAGCCGGCAGCCCGGAGAAACCATTCTGGCAAATTTTGCTGGATGATTTGCAGGCCTGCAGATTATAGGGGGCAGTATGTATTTCACCCTGGCCCTTTTAACTCCACCGGATGCAGTCGGTTCCGGGCTGGATGATGTGCGCCGTCCTCTTTACCATGCTCTGCGCAAACTGGGGCACAAGGCGGAGCTGCTGCATCAGTGCGTTTACAAGAACTCACAAAATATTATTTTCGGGCTGCATGACCGCCCGGATATTTCGCTGGATACCTTGCCTGAAGATGTGATTATCTATAATCTCGAGCAGGTGACTTTGCGCAGTCGCGCTCTGCGTCCTCAATATCTGGAGGCTATGCGCCGTTTCAGGGTGTGGGATTACAGTCTGCGCAATATTGAAAGACTGCAAAAAGATTATGGAGTGAGGAATATTGTGCATGTGCCTCTGGGCTATATGCCCCAGATGACGGTAATTAACCCTGACTACCCCAAGGACATCGACGTTCTGCTTTACGGCTGTCCCAACCCGCGACGCAAAGCAGTGATTGATGAGCTCAGGCGGCGTGGGCGGAACGCCCTGCTGGCCTGCGATGTGTTTGGGGCTGTGCGTGACGGACTGATTGCCCGCTCCCGTCTGGTTTTGAACGTGCATTTTTATCTGCCGGGCATTCTGGAAATTGTGCGTATAAGTTATCTGCTGGCCAACCGAATTCCTGTAGTTTCGGAGCTGAACCCGGATACAGAAATTCCTGCCGGATATGAAGAGGCATGTGTTTATTGCCCGTATGCACAGCTGGCTGATGTTGTTACTGCCGCGCTTGATAATGGGGATGCACTGCGGGCGCAGGGAATGCGGGGGCATGAAATCTTTGCCCGCCGTGACTATGTGGAAATTGTGTCAAACGCTCTGTTCTCTGCTGCAAGATAGGTTTTGAGAAAAAATGTCTGAACGGCAAAAAAAATACTCCTGCCCCGCCTCCGCAGATGCAGAACAGCGCGGCGGCGCAGTCTCGGAAAATGCTGAGCCCCATGACAAAAATCATGCGGAAAACGCTTCTTCTTTGCCGGGCTCGGCTGCGCCTCCTTCTCTGGCCCGCCGTTATTCTTTCAAACTGATTTCCAATATTTTCGGCATCCCCCTTTTTCTGGTGATGGAGGCTGTTTTGCCCAGGGCTCTGGGCCCGGCGGGGTACGGCGCTTTCTCCTATGCAACGGGTATATTTCAGTATCTGACCAACTTCCTCGACTTCGGAACCTCTACCTGTCTGTTCACAACGCTTGCCAAACGTCAGAATGAGTGGCCTCTGCTGGCTTTTTTTCTGCGTGTTTCACTGTTGATTTTGGTTCTCTGTCTTCTCTTTGCCGGGCTGTGCATGCTGCCGCCGCTGGCCGCCCGTTTCATGCCCGGAGTTCCGGCCTGGGTTATTCCTTTTGCTGCTCTGTGGGCCTTTGCCACCTGGGGGGTGCGGGTGCTGCGCGGGGTTAACGATGCCCTTGGGCAAACGGTGCAGAGCGAAAAAGCGCGCACCATTGCCGGAGTGGCGGCCTGTATTGCCTTGCTGGCTCTCCATTTTGTCGGGGTGCTCTCCCTGCCGGTGCTGTTTGTCCATCAGCTTGCGTATCTGGGCGGGATGATTCTGGCTTTCAAAATTATTGTTCTGGAAGGTTTTCAGGATAAGTGGGCTGAAACCGGTGACGGGGGCGGGCAAAAGCGAAAAATGCTGCCTTCCCTGTCTCTGGAGCGGGAACAGAGCCGCGCCTATGTGCGTGAGTTTGCTGCTTATTCGCTGCCCCTGTTTATTCAGCTGGTGGTGGTAACATTGACCCTGATGGCCGACCGCTGGCTGCTTCAGGTCTTTGACGGCAATGTGGAGCAGGGCTATTTTTCCATCTCCCAGAAGGTGGGCATGGCCTGCTTTTTATTCGTTGCCGCGATGACGCCTTTGCTCACCCGGGAACTGGCCGTTGCCCATGGGCGCAATGACTTTGCCGAAATGGGGCGTCTTTTCAGCAAATTCGCTCCAATGCTTTATGCCGTGGCAGCCTATTTTTCCGCCTTCGCCTGCCTTGAGGCAGCAGCCATGGTTGATTTTTTCGGGGGCGAGGAGTTTGCAGCCGCGCTGCTTACAGTGCAGATTATGGCTCTGTATCCCATTCATCAGGGGTATGGGCAGCTGACCCAGGCGGTATATTACGCCTCGGCTCAAACCCGGGCGCTCAGCAAAATTACGGTGATCAGCAGCCTAAGCGGTTTGCTGGCCTCATTGCTGCTTCTCATTCCGAAAGAATACGGAGGGCTTGCTATGGGGGCGGAGGGGCTGGCTCTGAAGATGGTCGGAATACAGTTTCTGGTGGCCAACTTCATGCTGTTCATGTGTTCCCGTTTTATCCCGCTGCCTTTGGGGCGTCTGCTGCTTCATCAGTTTGTCTGTCTGGGTCTGTTCCTCTTTTTGGCCTGGGCGGCAGGTCTGGCCGGAGAGCTGCTGCCGGGCACGCTGGGCAGCCAGCCTTTCGGCCTGAAAGGGCTGCCCGGGAAGATTGTCGGTTTCTGCCTGCGGGGGCTGCTCTACAGTATGGGGGTGGGCATTGTCTGTATGCTCTGCCCCTGGCTGGCCGGGACTTCGCACCAGGAGCTCCTTGGCCTCTGGAGACGTTTTAAGGGCAGAAGGTGAAACATTCTCTTGTAATGGCGAAGGCATGGGAGTAATATCATATTTTGGGCAACAGCTGTTGCACGCTTTTATCTGTGTGTTCACAACAGATAAAGCAGGAATATTCATAACCGGACAGGATGGAAATATATGCTCAGCGCTCAGAAAATTCGCGATAAACTAAACAGCGGCA
>JAFQMU010000126.1 GCA_017421085.1 Desulfovibrionaceae bacterium
ACAAAATAGAAATCATGTTTGGCAGACTTAAGGATTGGCGCAGAATTGCCACGCGTTATGACCGTTGCGCCCATACATTCTTTTCTGCCATTTGCATTGCTGCCATTGTTATCTTTTATATTTAATGAGTCCTGAGCCTAAGCTCAACAGATATATTCAGAATAGAGCTCTCCTCTTTCAATGCCTGACCGAAGGCTGTAGTTATAAAAAGTTGCGTCCCAACATGAGGGAAAGACGGGGGCGGGCAAAGACGCTTTTCCCCCCTGCCCCCCTGACAGAAAACTCAGGATGCGGCGGCCGCGAAGCTTAAGCTAAGAGGAATTCAGGATTGAAAATTCTAAAAATCACCTGTCTTACATTCTCATTCTGCATGACAACTCACACAGACAAAGCCATGCTCCGCCCCGCCCGGCAGTCATAAGCGACAATGAAAAAGCGTCTATGATTTTTCACCATAGACGCTTTAAAATTCTGGTTGCGGGGAGAGGATTTGAACCCCTGATCTTCGGGTTATGAGCCCGATGAGCTACCAAGCTACTCCACCCCGCGACATTCGGATTGCCGTTATCGGCTTAACAAGAGATATATATATCCTCCCGGGCAGTATGTCAACATCTTTTTCAAAAAATTATTCTGCATCATGCCCGGCTCTTGCAGGCCAGGGGTTCGGCAACCGGCTTTTCCTGTTTTCACTGTCAACCCCTCTGCCCGGCTTGCAGAGTTTGCGGCGACCTCTTCCTGCCTGCGCAGGGCTCGCCAAAGCAGCAGATACGGCTCGCTGTAATTTTACCTGCAAATTTATTTGCATATGCCGAAAAACAGGATATATAATTCAAGGCATAAGGGGAAGGACCGGGACTGAAACGCTGTTTTATTGCAACAGGGCGGAGGACGGATGCTTTCAGAAAACCTGTCATCTGGGGGAGCGGCGCCGGAAGCGAAGCTTTCGCAGGCGCCCGGCAAAATGCTCAGCCGCGACTTTGTTTTGCTGCTGACCATGACCATGTGCTCCAACATAGCATATGCGGTGTATTACTGCTTTGAGCAGTGGCTGACCAACATTGACATCAGCCCCAACTGGCGCGGGGCGCTCATTTCTTCCTTTTTCGCCATGATTCTCATCTTTCGCCCGCTGGCCAGCTTTCTGCTGCTGCGCCGCAGCAAAATATGGGTGTTGAGCATTTCAATTATTCTTTCAAGCCTGGCCATGATGAGCTATTTGCTTGTAGATGAGAGCCGCCCGGTAGAATTTATTCTTGCCCTGCGCATTGTTCAGGGCATTACCCTTGCCTTTTATTCAAGCTGCACCGTGGCGGTGCTGGTTGACTGCATCCCCAAAGGCAAAAGCGCTCAGGGCTTCGCCCTGTTTTCTCTGGCCCATCTGCTGCCCAATGCGGTTATTCCAATTCTGGCGGAATCGCTGCTGCCTCTGCTCGGCAGCGAACCACGCCTGTTTGCAGCGGCGGCCGCCCTGGGGCTGAGTTCGCTGTTTCTGCTCATTCCCCTTGCTCCGCGTCTGAAAAAGAAAGAACTCGATGCAGACAGCTCCGACGAAGAAACCCCGGCCCGCGGAGAGCTTCTGCGCTCTGTAGCCCATTCTGGGCTTTTTCTTATATTTATGGCCTGCCTTGCCTCCGGGGTGATGGTAATGATGGTCAATACTTTTATTAAAGGACTGTGCGTAATTAAAGACATTCACCCGGCCATGTTCTTCACCACTTATTCGCTGGTGATGATCGGTGTGCGCCTTCTGGGCGGGCGCCGGCTTAACAACCTCCCCCGCTACCGCTCGGCTGCCATATGCTGCGCCCTGATGGCTGCGGGCATTCTGGGGCTGGCCTGGGGGCCGCTGTGGGGGTTCATTCCCTTTTCCATTCTTTACGGGCTGGGCATGAGCGTGCTTTATCCCATGACAGCCTCGGCCATTTATGAACGCTCCCGTCCCGGCGCCAGGTCCATCAACTCCAACCTGATGATGGCCACCTTCGACGCCAGCGGCATTATCGGCCCCATGCTGGGCGGGCTGCTCATCAACGCGGGCTTCGGCTACCGCGGCGTTTTTGCCGGAGCGGCCATGGTGGCCGCCGTGTGCGCCGCCTGCATGTGGATCGACTGGCTGAAAACCGGCAGAAAAATCAAAACGGAAGAACAGTGCCCTTAAGATAATAAAGCCGTCCTGCCCTGACACTCAGGCTCGCTCGCTGCATCCTGCGGCGGAATTGCTTTATCGGGGGGTGGTTGGGGAGAGCCCGCCTTCCCCTCTCGTCTGTTATCTCATTCCCCTGACGACATTTTCCCATGCCGGGATTTTTACCGCTCTTATGCGCTCAGCTTTCCATTTTGCGCATGGCATCAATGGAAATGCGCAGAAACTCATCCAGCTCAAGGCCGATTTTTTCGCACTCGCGGATAGTTTCGCGGTTCACGCTGGCGGCAAAGGCCTTGTCTTTCATTTTTTTCTTCAGGCTTTTCGGCTCCATGCCCTCCAGGCCGTTGGGACGCACCAAAGCGGCGGCGCTGATAAGACCGGTTACGGTTTCGCCGCAGCGCAGGGCAAAATCAAAGCGGCTTTCAGGCTGCACGCCGGTGCATTCGCCATTGTGGGCCTTGATGGCGTAAACGGCCTCGGCCGGAAGCTTTCCCGTCAGAATGGCCTCAGCCTCCAGGCCGTGCCGGGCGGGGTCGTCTTTGGTGCGGGGGTAGTCTACATCATGCAGAAGGCCGGTCATGGCCCAGAGCTTCACCTCTTCTTCAGGCAGCTCAAAGCGCCGGGCCAGAGCCTCCAGCACCGCCTCGGAGGCCAGGGCGTGCTGCATAAGATTGGGTTCAAAATTTTCATCCGCCAGCAATTTCAAAGCATCTTCGCGTTCAAGCATCTGCTCACCTCGTTTTTTTACCTTATAGAATATAAACCCCATTCAGGGCAAGCCGCTTGCAAATTGGCAATGGCATTGCTATAGTTAAGGTTATAGTAAAAACCGCCCAAAAAGTGAGAACGCCATGCAAGACAATCAACTTATCAGCACTCAGACTCAGGAAGAAAACTCCCTTCTGGCCCAGAATCTGGCCGCAGAAATCAAACTGAACGACCCGGCCCTCTCCACCACCTACGGCACCGATGCCATGCGCAACATCTCGCGTTTTGCCGACACCCTGCTTGAGCAGGTGCGCGCCAAAGACGCCGGGCCCATCGGCGAAAGCCTGGGCGCTCTGCTCGGCCAGGTGCAGGAATTCGACCCGCGCTCCATTGCCGATGCCAAGCCCCACCCCCTGGCCGGAATACCGATTATCGGCCGCCTCTTTGATGACCGGCAACGCTCAATCACCAATTTCAACACCCTCGCCGGTCAGGTAGACGCCATCGCCCTCAAGCTTGAAGATGCCATGACCAGCCTTCTGCGCGATATCGAGGTGCTCGAACAGCTCTATGACCTCAACCGCGATTTTCACAACGACCTGGCCCTTTACATCGAAGCCGGTCAGCTTCGCCTGCAACAGGCC
>JAFQMU010000014.1 GCA_017421085.1 Desulfovibrionaceae bacterium
AGCAGCTCCATGTATCAATGGCCAGGCCAGGGTGATGAAAACTCGGTTGAGAAATAATTTGAACTTCATACCGCTTATATCCCCGTTGTCCGCAGCTGGGACAGATGCGCGGGCGCACATGGCGCCAGATCATAAACAGCATGAAACATATCGGCAAAACAGTCATTACCAATGTTACAACTATGTCTTCAGTATAGTCGTGTTCACTGCTTTCGTAATATGTGTTCTCAGGCAGCTGGGCGGCGCCGCTTTGGTAGCCGCTGTCGCGCAGGTAGCGATCAACAGCGGCCATTCCATCGCGCATTCCCTGGCTGTAATTTCCGTTTTTCAGGGCAGGAATCATATAGTTCTGCTGAATGCGGTAACATATTGCATCAGGCATTACGCCTTCCAGACCGTATCCGGTTTCAAAGGTTATGGAACGCTGCGCCGGGTCAAGCACCAGTAAAATGAGCAGGCCGTTATCTTCGTCTTTTTGACCTACCCCCCAGTAGTTGAACAGCTCAGTGGCGAACATGCGGTATTCCTTGTCGCCGATGTCGCCAAGCGCCGCCACTGCCACCTGTACCCCCAAATCTCTTTCCAGCGCAGAGGCCAGGCGGTTGATTTCCGCCTCATCGGCAGCGGTGATAATGCCGTCCGGATTGCTCACATACTGAGAATTGCTTTGCAGACGTGGATTAGGAATGCTTTCCACCCCAAAAGATGAAGCCGCTGCTGACTGGGCCCAGGGCAAAAAGCTTACAGTCTGGAACAGAACAAATGCAACCAGCCCGAACATGAAGAGCAAAAGCTTTGCGCAGATTGTTTTTGTCTGACCTGGCTGGTAGTCCGCAAAGGGGTGAGAGCATCCAAAGATTTTATTTGAGCGGTAAAGTTCGCCGGGACGTTTTATTTTTATGGCGCAGCTTGAAGGATGTATAAAAAGAGTGTCGGGCAGAGGTTTGCCTGGGGCTGCCGGGGGGGTATGGTTTTGTGTGTGCGGCATGGAAGCTCCTTTTATTGAGCTTTTCAACGTGGGCTTTGGCTGTTGGCTGCCGCATGCGAAATAGGAATATTTCTTGCCGAATTCCATTCTCTTAAGCTAGCTCACTGCATTTATATAAAACTAATCGGCTGCAAAATTGTCGCCAAAATCAACCACCGGCGCACGCTCAGCTCCATCCGAGGCGCTGAAATAGGGGCGCTGCTCAAAGCCCAGGAAACCGGCCAGAGTATTGTTGGGGAAAGAGCGAATGTAGGTATTATACGCCTGTGCGGTTTCATTGAAGCGCATCCGCTCTACAGCAATGCGGTTTTCTGTGCCTTCGAGCTGTACTTGAAGCTCTCGGAAGTTCTCATTGGCTTTAAGATTGGGATAGCTTTCCACCACTACCATCAGGCGGGAAAGTGCATTGGAAAGTTCACCCTGCGCACTCTGAAACTGAGTTAATGCGCCCTCATTCAGATTGTCTGCCTGGATAGTGGCGCCGGTTGCCCTGGCGCGAGCATTAATTACCCCTTCAAGAGCAGCCCGTTCATGTGAGGCATAAGCCTTGACTGTATTAACCAGGTTGGGAACCAGATCAAGGCGGCGTTGGTACTGATTTTCCACTTGTGACCAGGCAGTTTTTACTTTTTCATCCATGTTTACCATGGTGTTGTATTTGTCTTTGCCCCAAAAAAACATAACTATAACGCCCAAAATTAGAACGATAAATAAAATTCCTACTTTTTTCATAAATAAACCTCTTGAGAGAATTATTTATAATAACTCAGTTAAGGCAGGATAGCAATATTTTCTGCCTTGGCGTGCAGAGCTGGCAATTGCACTGCGAATAGATTTGTAAATTTTATTTATGGTTTATTGACTACATGAACTGTTTTATGTATAAAATTATATAATATAGATTTTTAAATTGGAGGATATAACTATGTTTAATCCCTTTGATGAAAAACCGATTCCTGCGGATTCTACAATACTTGATTGGAAAAAAATTACCCCGAAACCTTACGATAAGATGGAAGCTGACCCTTGGACCAAATGCCGGGTTATTCTGATGAATGGCATTGAAGTGGAAGCAGCTATTTTCGGGCACAATTTTCACCGTAACTGTCCCGACCTGGAGTTGCGCCGAAACCTGGCCTTTGTGCGCAGAAGCGAACAACAGCAGCAGAAGCATGTAAACTGGCTTTCGCCGGGCGATGAATCGCAGCTTGAGCTGACCATCGGTTATGAGCATGTGGCCGTAGACCTTACCGCCTGGCTGGCCGAGCATGAACCAGACCCCTATGTGAAGGCGTGTCTTGACTTTGCATTGCTCGAAGACTTTGATCATCTTTATCGTTATTCCAACCTGCTCGATATGGATAAAAATATTCCGGCCCATAAGCTGGTGAAAGGCTATGTGGAAATTACCCCGGGCCGTCCGACCATTGCCCATCATCGCCACCCCTTTGATGCGGTAAGACGCCCCCTTGATTTTAAGAAAGCCGATATTCGTTCTGTGCTCGCCGCATTAATCATTACCGCCGGTGAGCAGCAGACCATGAACTATTATATGAATATCGGCCCGACCTATGAAAATGACCCCGGCCGTGAACTTTACCTGGAAATCGGCATGGTTGAGGAGCAGCATGTTACCCATTACGGGGCCTTGCTCGACCCCAACTGCACCTGGCTTGAGAACGCCCTTCTGCATGAATATACCGAATGCTATCTGTATTATTCATTTTATACTGATGAAAAAGATAAAGACATCAAAAAAATCTGGGAGCTGCATCTGCAACAGGAAATTGCCCACCTGCATATGGTCAAGGATTTGCTGGGTAAATATGAAGACAAGCAGTGGGAAGAACTGGTTCCCGGAGAATTTCCCGAACTTCTGCACTTTCATGATACCAAGGAATATGTGCGCAAGGTGCTGGAAGAACAGGCTGAACTGACAGCCGACAGGGAAGAGTTTACTGACGTGCATGACTTGGATGAAGAACATACCTTCTTCCAGTATCAGGATATGGTGAACAAAACTGTGCGCAATGTGCCGAGCCATAAAGTGATTAAAAATTATCAGGATGAGCATGGTGAGGACTACCGCTGGGAAGAGGCGGAAAACCCCCGTTCGGAACTGCGCGATCGTAAAAAGGACAACACCGATCTGGGACGCAAATAATTTGCGCATGACCTGTTATTTGCTGGAAGGGGAGGGCCTCTTCAGGCGGAACACCGACCCTTGTCTTTGCTTCTAAAGGATGAAGCCGTCTGGTTGCTGTCTGGCAGAGGAGTTGCAGGCTGCTTGCGCGACCGTAGCAGGAGTTTGAGTAAAATTGGTTTGTTGACATTTAATATAGAGTAATTAGTTATAGTGTATTGTTTTTATGCAACTGTTTATTATAAGACTTTTGTCTGGAGTGAGACCTATGAAAAAGAATATGTTCAGTAAAATTTTACCTGCGGCATTTATGGCGGTATTTGCCCTGGGCGGGCCTGCCTGTGCCGACAGAGGCGGCGCTGATTATAATACTCCTGAAGCACAGGAGCAGAATATTTTCCGAAATGTCGAATCAGAAAAACGGCAGGAAATGGAGCGGGCCATTCGGCGCAATCAGGAAATGCGCGAAGACATGATGCAAAATCAGGTGCGCACCCTGAGCAACAACCCGCAGATGCAGGGTGATATTAAGGTAATGAATTCGCCTGTTCAGGCCCCATCAATTAATCTCACCCCGGCCCAGGCCCGGGAAATTGCGCGTGAAGCCAATATGCTGGGGAAGCCCTCTCTGCCCCCGCAGTATCAGGGAAAAGTTGTGCCCGGATACCTGTTTGATACCAACAGCAATATCGTGCG